>NZ_NCVI01000018.1:0-219622 GCF_002096895.1 Streptococcus mitis
AAAGAGCAAACTAGGAAGCTAGCCGCAAGCTGTACTTGAGTACGGTAAGGCGACGCTGACGTGGTTTGAATTTGATTTTCGAAGAGTATTAACTAATTTCTTCTTACCAATTCCACCATATCATAAGGCAGAGTATTGGCAGCTTCCTTCAAGGAATAGTTCTCTAGGTTATTTACATTTTGCCGTAACTTCTTGGCATACTTGGTCGTAATTAACCGTTTTTCTTCATATTCAAAAATCAACTTGCGCTCTAAGTAATACCCTCTCAGCATTTCATCGATATTGTTGGGCTTAACACGATTGATAACCCGTTCGACAAAGGCACCACTGGTGATGATAGCTGTTTCACGGAGACGAGAATCCTGCATGAAGCTAATCAAGGAACTCTTATAAACCCCTTTAAGGTTCTCCAAACTTTCGATAATCATCTCTGTATTTTCTAGATAGAGCTCTGCAATTTGGTCATAGTCAAGGGCTCTGAGTTTCTGTGATTCTTCATTTTTCCAACTGCGAAAAGTCTTGCCAAGAGTAAAGACTTCGTGAAGAAGAAAACGTAAAATCCGCAAGGAAACAAGGAAATAATAGGTCAATCGTGACGCAAACTTACGATTGATACTTTGTTCCATGTTTTTCAAATAACGTTGGTAGACTCGATAGGCACGCTCACTCATCTTGTCCTCTTCGTAAGCCTGTTCTAAACCATCACTTTCGATACTGAGGATGAGAAGTTTCAAGGCCTCCCAATCCTCTTGAGCCCCCTTATTTTCTTGGCTCAGGATAAGATTTTCGATACGTCCATGATAATTGTCAATAGCCGCATAGAGGGGAAGTTTATTTCTGGTGCCTTCCAACTCTTTTTCCAACTCTAGCGTTACTTCATTCAAAATAGCGATATGCATGAGATAATCCTTGCTTTCTTCCTGTTCATCAGAAAGATGAGGCAAGACCAAGAGACCTGTTAAAAAGCTTACCAGCGTCACACCTGCGACAAGGAAAAGCAAGAGAGGATATTCCTGCTCTAAATCACTTGGTATCAGAAGAATCGTAGCAATCGACACCGTTCCCTTGACACCTGAGAAGGTCAAAAGAAGCATGTCCTTCATATACTTATTTAGCTTTTTCTTGAGACGTCTAGTCCTATAGGCATAATAGCCATAAATCATGACAAAACGAATAGCAAAGAGGACAAAGGTAAGGGCTATAAGAGATACCAATAACAGTAAGGGATTATAGATTGGATTGGTCAAGATAGGCTCTGCTATCATTTCCAACTCCATCCCTAAAATCACAAAGACAGAACCGTTGAGCATAAAGTTCACTGTGTGCCAGACCGTCTCGGTCACCGTATCCACTTGAGCTTCGAGGAGCGTAATTTTCTTAAAACGGCTTGCCTTTAAAATCCCAGCAACTACAACGGCAATAATCCCTGAAACATGGACTTCTTCTGCCAGGAAGAAGGTCACCAAGGGCAAACTCAATTCCAGAAGAAGCTCACTAGCAATATCCGTTGCTCTCACACTTAGCAAGAAGCTATGGAGGAAACGGTTAGTCATGGCTGTTAAAAAGCCAATCAAAAAACCACCTAGGATTGAAAAGATAAGCGAACTACTAGCTTGTCCAAGGGAAAAGGATCCAGTTGTCCAAGCTGTCAAAGCTACCTGAAAAGCCACCAAGCCAGAGGCATCATTCAAGAGTCCTTCACCCTTAAGGATATTGGACACGCGCTTAGGAAAGCTAAAGCGCTCCGAAAGAGAGGCAAAGGCCACCAAATCCGTAGGGCCAAGGGCTGCCCCAACGGCCAAGCAAGCCGCCAAGGGAAGACTGAGCCAAAGAAGGTGGGCCAAGCCACCCAAACTCAGGGTCGAAATGAAAATCACTGGAAATATGAGATAAACAATGATTCGCCAGTGTTTTAAAATAGCTGTAATGTCCGCTTCTTCCGACTCTCGAAAAAGCAAGGGCCCTATAACCAGTGCCAAAAACAACTCTGTATTGAGGTGAAAGTCGGTATTGGGTAAAAAGAGGCCAATCACAATTCCCAAAAGAATTTGCACCAAAGGAAGGGGTAAAAAGGGCAGGAGCTTATTGGTTGTACTTGAGACAATCAAAACCAGTAAAAATAGGATGAGGTAAATCAGTAATTCCACGGACTTCCTCCTTAATCTTTTTTACAACAGGATTCAAATATCTCCTTCTGCTCTTTGATTTTTTGGTCAATCTTAGAACAATCTTTGTGCTCAATTTTTCTCTGGCACCGTTCCATTTCAAGAGCAACCAATTTTTTCTTGATTTTAAGCATTTTTTTGCTCATATGCGCTTGATCTAGCATGTCCACCGCTCGTTCTTGATGGGTTGATTCAACAAAATTCTGTCGCATAGCATCCAGCTTTTCACGTAGGTATTGTTTATCCATGTCTATATCTCTCTAATTTTTCAATCATTACTAAAAATGGTGGGTTGTTAACTTGATTTAAAGTTCGGTAAAGGGCAACTGTGTACTCTTGTTGGTTCAACTGGCTAACAAAATCCAAGACAGCATCTTTCTCTAGGTCGCCTCCTTCATGACCATAGTAGATCATAATGGCAATCCGCCCACCTTTGACAAGCAAATGACACAGCTTTTCTAATGCTTCAATCGTTGTCTGAGGTCTGGTGATGACAGACTTATCAGCTGACGGCAGATAGCCCAGATTAAAAATCCCTGCCTTGGCTTCTGCCACAAACTGGTCCAGTGTCTCGTGACCTTGCAAGATTAACTGGGCATTTGTCATTCCAGCTTGATTCAAACGCTCTTGGGTCTTTTCCAAGGCTTGCTCCTGAATATCAAAGGCATAGACTTTCTTGGCTAGCTTGGCTAAAAAAAGCGTGTCATGACCATTTCCCATAGTCGCATCCACTACGATATCGTCCTGAGTTACTACCTCAGCCAAAAAGTCATGTGCCATCTCAAGTGGTCTTTTCATTTTCAAACTCCTGTTTTACAGCCTTGCATCCTTGAACGCTTCCACGACGTCGCATCTCCATCTCAATGCTGTTGAGGACTTCCCATTTATTGAGGCTCCACATAGGACCAATCAGCATATCTCTAGGTGCATCTCCTGTGATTCGATGGATGACAATATGTTTGGGAATGATTTCCAATTGGTCGCAGATGACCTTGACATATTCATCCTGACTCATCAACTGCAAGCGTCCTTCGTGGTAATCCCGTTGCATACGCGTATTGGTCATCAGGTGAAGCAAATGCAGTTTAATCCCTTGAATATCGTTATCCGTGACACAGCGGCGGACATTTTCAATCATCATCTCATGGGTTTCACCAGGAAGTCCGTTGATCAGATGGGAAACAATCTCAATCTTTGGATACTTTCTCAAACGCTTGACCGTTTCCACGTACAATTCATAGGAATGAGCACGGTTAATCAGGTCAGAGGTTGCTTCATAAGTGGTCTGCAAGCCCAATTCAACCGTCACATGCATGCGCTCCGACAACTCAGCCAAATACTCGATAGTTTCGTCTGGTAAACAATCTGGCCGTGTTCCGATATTGATTCCTACTACACCTGGCTCATTGATAGCCTGCTCATAGCGCTCTCGGATGACTTCCACCTTTTCATGGGTGTTGGTAAAATTTTGAAAATAAACCAGATACTTCTGAACATCGGGCCACTTACGATGCATAAAGTCAATTTCCTTATAAAATTGCTCACGGATAGGCGCATCTGGTGCTACAATAGCATCTCCAGAGCCTGAAACCGTACAAAAAGTACAGCCTCCATGAGCCACAGTTCCATCACGATTGGGACAGTCAAATCCCGCATCAATAGGGACTTTAAAGGTCTTTTCTCCAAAGAGTTTTCGATAATAATCATTCAAGGTATTATAAGATTTCATAACTTTCATTATAACAGAAAACATCTACAATCTCAAAAGCCTGACTTTCCTATAAATTCCTCTGTTTCTCGTTTCCTTTAGCGATTTTTTATGATACAATATGGATATGATTTTAATGAAATTAGCATCTATTTTATTATTGATACTGACCTTAGTAGTCTGCATTATCATAACCAAACTTTTTAGATTAAAAAAACTAGGACGAAACTTTGCGGATTTAGCTTTTCCAGTCTTGGTATTTGAGTACTACCTAATCACAGCTAAAACCTTTACCCATAATTTCCTCCCTAGACTGGGCCTAGCCCTCTCAGTCCTAGCCATTATTCTCGTCTTTTTCTTCCTTCTAAAAAAACGCAGTTTTTACTATCCTAAATTCATCAAATTCTTCTGGCGTGCAGGATTCTTAGTAACCCTTGTCATGTATATCGAGATGATTGTTGAATTGTTCTTAATGAAATAATTGAATCCCTAAACATTTTCTAGGGATTTTTGCTTTCTCTACAAAATAAGGTAGATAATAACACTATACAATTTTATACAAAGAAAATCCCTTAGAAACTTATATTCCAAGGGATTTATCTTCTATCTAAGACAAGAGTTTCTCTCCACTCTTTAATGATAACGAAAGTATCAAAATTTCTAGTCTTCTTTTTTACCTTTAGTGGCTACTAATCCTGCACTCAAACAGAGTAGAGCTAAACCTGCTGCTACTGTTTCTTGGCTTGTCACACTACCTGTATTTGGTAACTGGGCTTTATTAGTTTGACTAGCTTCACTTGGAGCAATTGGTTTTGTTTCTGCTTTTTCTGACACTTGTGGTTTTGTATCTACCGGCTGTACTGGTTTCGTTGTTTCACCAGCTGTACCGACTTCTATGATGCGATCCTGAGCCATAACTTTATCATAGCTATCCTTTTCAGTTCGCTTACCATTTTCAACCTCGATTAAGTGAACACGGACTCCTTGTCTTCCTTCTTGGAGGACTCGAGTTTGACCTACTGGAAGTTTATCGTTCTTTTGTTCCTGAACCTTGAAATCGATTGTTTCTTCTTCAATTACAAGTTCTGGTCTGTTAAGCACAAGATTTTTCACTTCGTCTTCTGGAAGAGAGGTGCCTGGTTTGGTTCCAACTTCCACGATACGATCTTCTGCAGCGACTTTATCGTAAGTTTCTTTAAGCTGACGTTTTCCATTTTCCACTTCAATCAAGTGAACACGGACGCCTTGTTTTCCTTCTTGGAGGACACGGGTTTCACCTAGATACAACTTATCAGACTTACGCTCCTGAACCTTGAAGTCAATGGTTTCTTCTTCGACCACAAGTTCTGGTCTGTTAAGGACAAGATTCTTCACTTCATCTTCTGGAAGGGCGGTGCCTGGTTTCGTTCCAACCAAGACGATGCGGTCTGTTGGTGCCTCTACCACTTCATGGAGTTTTTCTTCCTTACTTCCATCAGGATTAATGCTTGTAAAGATACGTTCTTTTCCAGCTTTTCCTTCTTGTTCTACACGAGTTTCACCTAGATAAAGCGTAGAATCCTTTTTCTCAACTGTCTTGTAGGCCAAATCGTTTTCAACAAATTCAAGTTTTGGAAGTTCCTCCTGTACAGCAGCAACTGTCTTCTCAGAAACTGGTTTTTCCTTAATCAACTGGATACGGTATTCCTTAACTTGTTTTCCACTTTCTGAAACGAGGCGAACAAGTACTGGGAGGCCGTCTTCTTCACTATCTACAACTGTTGAAGCTACTTGATTGGTTTCTTCAACTGCGACTTTTGGCCGTTGACCTTTATAGGTAATTTGATAATCTTGACGATTTTCAGCGAAATCAGGGAGTTCTTTTCCATCTACAAGAATCTTCGATTGAGTACTTTCTTGAGGCAATTCGCTTGGTGCAAGGAAGGTCATCTCAATCATCGCAACACCGCTCTTATCTGCTTTACGCTCCATACGCCATCTCATGGCTTTGGCTTTGACAGCTTTAAATGTTACGTTTATTTCATCACCAGCTTCAATGTCTTTATCCGCACGATAAGGAACAGCTTCCCAATTTTCTGGGTTGTTGAATGGATGGCCTGATTCGTAGGCTTGGTAGTTTGAATAGTAGGTAGGCACTTCAAAGTCTGGACCGACATAACGTTCCAAAACAAGTTTAGATGGTGCATCTGTACCACTATCTGCAAAGAAGTGAAGTTTGGCTTGCGCAACAGTCCGCTCTACAATCTTAGCATTTTCACGGAATATCACACCTGCTGATACTTCTGGATTAGAAGATGGCGTTTTAGACCAGTTTGTCCAACGACGATTTTCAGAGTGATCTCCATCATTGATATAGTCTACACGGTCATGAGAACTGTCGTCAATATCATTAGTTGCTGAAGCAAAGGCCTGGTTACTGTTTTCATCATAGTTAGGGTTATCTGAAAGAGCCTCACCAAGTTTGTCTGTCACTCTTACAGTGAACTCAGCAGTAAGATTGCTACCAAGGACACGACCTCGAACAGTAAATTGACCTGCTTTTGTCAGATTTTCTGCTGGAACTTCTTCCCATTCAACTGTCAGGTCTTTTGTTTCGTAACCGTCTTTACCTGTGAAGTAAACCGGAACCTTAGTCGGCAATTCAAGTGGTTGCCCTAGTTGCAACAAGCGAGCTTGTTTAACCGCAGCAACTGGTTTACGAGAAAGTAAGTCTTTATCCTTAGTGAAGTGCAGACGGTATTCTCCTAAGATGTCGCCATTTTCAGCTTTCGCGATGACACGAACTGGCTCACCTTCACGAACACTTGGAACAACAGTCGCTAGACCATTGTTGCTAACACTTGCTGTGACTGACGGAACTTTTCCATCTACAGACTCAAGGTAGTAGTCTGTCAAATCAGGGTTGAAGTTTGCTAAGTCTTTGCCGTCAACTTGGATTCTTGTTTGTCCTTGTTTGGCTGCCGCAACTTGTTTCGCAAAGATTTGTACTTCTGTGATAGACGTTCCACGCTTGTTATCTGCTTTAACCATTCGAATACGAACAGCATAAGTTTCAACTTTATCAAAGCTAAAGTGATTCATTTCTCCAGTCTTGAGTTGTTCTGGAGCTTTTAGATTAGTCACTTGTTTCCAATTAGTAGGATCATTAAAGACATGGTCTTCATTGGCTACAAAGCTAGGGTTTTTAGGAGCTGTTGGAATAGTCTTACCAACATAATACTCAATCACATAAGACTTCGGTGCACCGACTCCATGGTCTTCGTGGAATCCGACACTTAGATTATCAACGGAGCGTTTGCTCAAGATACCTGAATCTCCAAACAGAACACCTACTGAAGCTTCTGGATTACTACGATTCCAGTTTGTCCAACGATTGGCTGGTCGGTCATTAAAGGAAATCAATTTATCGTTGACATTTGAAACAGGGTCGGTTGGATTTGAATCTGAAGCAAAGGCAAGTGGCAATTCTGAACCGGTCCATTGGTCAGAAATGTTTGCACCTTGCTCAGTTTGAGCAGATACGCGAACATGAAGTTTAGTTGTTAATTGAGTACCTTCTAAGCGACCATTAACTGTAAAGACACCTTCCTTAGCGTATTGCTCTGGACGAATCGCATCCCATGCAACCTTAGCTGATGAAACGTGACCATTTGAATCATATGTACGAACGCTTTCTGGTAATTGTGGTGCTTCTGCGATTGGAGTTGTCACACTGACTTCTTCAACTGAAACGATACCTTCTACAGATACTTTAGCACGCGCTTCCATGTCAATTCCTTCAACTTTACCTAACACTTCAAAGCTTTGATAGTGGTCTAGTTTTTCTTTTGGAATAGCTTGCCAAGTGACTTTATGAGTTTTAGGGAAACCTTTGTCATACTCAACAGTTACTGTTGTTGGGAGAGTAGGTTCTTGGTGTAAATCTGTCACTACATTTACAGGACGGATGGATTGCGCAATCTTCTTCTCAGTATTTGCTTGTATAGTGAGATTGATTTGACCTGTAGCACCCTCATATTCAGCTTTCAGAGTAAGTGCTCCTGGTTTATGCAACTCAAGCATTCCTTTTCGGACTACAACTTCCCCTTCACCACTTGTAGAGAAGCTCACCTTATCAGCTGGTAATACAGCTTGTGTTCCGTCCTGATAATGAGCGAGTACAGATAATTTCACTGTTTGGTCTTCTTTAAGACCGTCAGCTTGTTCCACTTGCAAGCTCAAGTGAGCAATTTTTGGTGCTTCTTCTAGGAATTGAATCGCATAGGTTTGAAGAGGGCCACCATCTTTAGGCTGAACAAAGATGCTCGCACGCATGCCGTTTGCTGCGCTTGCTTGAAGAACTGTAACATCAGCATTTTCAGCACTTGCTGTGACTTCTGGTAATTGGGCACCATAAGCAAGAGTGCGGTATTGCATTGGTTGTTGACTAGTAAGCCCTGTTACTACCTCACCGCCAACAGTAACAGTTGGCACTACAGGTGCTGCAGCATTTCCTTCTTCTACCACAAGGGTTGCATGAATAGTTTCTCCAGCTAACTGACCAGTCATTTGAATATGTGATCCAGCTACTGAAAGTTTGGCTTTATCTGCTTCCGCAATCTCCCAGCTATCTACTTCGTACTCTTGTACACTTCCATCGGTTACAAGTATTGACACATATTTATCTACAGTGTTCAAGTCTGCTCCTGGAGCAACACGTTTAACTGTTGGTAATTCTTTCGCAATTGCTAGAACCTCGACACGAGCCTCTACCTCACGTCCATTTGCTGTACCTTTAGCAGTCACAACTCCTGCTTGACTAACATCGACTTGAGACCAAGTTACTGGAAGTTTTTCACGACTACCATCGCTGTATACAAAACCTACTGTTTTCGGCATTTTTGGATCTTTACCGATTAATGTACGAACTCTTGCTACTTCTGTCCCCAAAACAGTCTTCTCTTGTCCTTCTTTTTTACCAGTAAAGACAGTTACTTGACTAGATTTCAAGAGATCTGAATGGGCTGTCAGTGTGAATTTACCTGCTTGTTCAGTTGATTTGACAATGGCAACACCTTTACCATTAAATGCTTTACGAATCCAAGAACCATCTGCTTGCGCCTTATAGCGTTCACGGCTGGCTTGTTCCCCGTTATCGACACCGACAAGTTGGCCTTGTCCGTGCAATTGGAAGCGAACCAGATTATTGGCAGTTGGTACTACATTCCCTTGGCTGTCAACAATTTCATAGTAGATATATGTCAAGTCTTTTCCATCTGCTGCAATTGCATGGTCTTCCTTGATAAGACGAACAGCCGCTGGCTTACCAGCAGTCGTAATCTTGTCACGTGCAATTTCTTTACCAGCTTCATCACGAGCAATTGCTTCCAAGGTACCTGGTTGATAAGCAACTTTCCATTCAAGATAAAGTTCATTAGCATTAGCACCTTCTTGGTAAGTGCGTCCATCGCTAGTTTGTTTTTTGTTGAAAGTCTTAAGACCAAGAGATTTTCCATTCAAGAACAATTCTACACTTGCAGCATTAGAATAAGCACGTACAGGGATTTTATTTTCCGCGTCTGCTACATTGTCTATCAACTCTTTGTTTTCCCAGTTCCAGTGAGGAAGAAGGTGAACCATTGGTTTTTTCTTTGCAGAAACCCATTGACTTTGGTAAAGATAAAAGTCGTTTTTTGGAATACCTGCAGTATCTACGATACCAAAGTAAGAGCTTTTAACTGGCGTGTTGTTTTGGTTGTGCCATGGAGTGGGTTCACCGATATAGTCCGTACCTGTCCAAATGAATTGACCAGCATAGCCAGCATTGTCACGGTCAAATGTCCATGAAGCAGTTGCCGTTTTACCCCAACCAACACGGTCATTTCCATAATCTGACTGTTCATAGTTACGCCATGACTGATTACTTTGTACCCACTCACGCTCTGGGTGGAAGTAACTTCCTCTTGTACGCGTTGCTGAAGATGTTTCTGACCCATAAATCAACCAGTTTGGATGCTTAGCTCTAAGGGCTTTGTAATTATCTTCAGAGTAGTTAAATCCAACAGCATCGAGTTCATCAGCAATTTTTTCATGCCCACCGCTACCATTACCGAAACGGAACTTATCTGCTCCCATGGTAACATAACGAGTTTTATCAACATCCTTGATAACTTTGACTAGACGTTTAACAGTCGCTAGAGAATGAGGATCCCCATTTGCTTCACCGATTTCATTTCCGATTGACCACATAAAAACAGCGGGATTATTTTTGTCTCTCTCTACCATAGTACGTAGATCGTAGTCAGACCATTTTTCACCTTTTTTAGCCTCAGGATGGGTAGCATCTTTTTCAAAGAAACGTCCATAGTCATAAGGTTTCTTTCCGCCATACCAAGTATCAAAGGCCTCTTCTTGAACAAGTAAGCCAAGTTCAGCTGCAATCTGTAAAGTCTGAGGACTTGCTGGGTTGTGAGTCGTACGAATCGAATTCACCCCCATTTCCTTCATCTGTTTCAGTCTACGGTACTCAGCCTTGTAGTTTTCTTCTGCTCCAAGCGCTCCGTGGTCATGGTGCAAGGAAACTCCATGGAATTTAATGCGTTCACCATTCAAAGAGAAGCCCTCATTTGGAGTCCAGTTATAATATCGGTAACCAAACAGATCTTTCTTAGCATCAACTAATTGACCGTCCCGGTAAACACGTGTAACTAATTCATACAAGGCCGGTTTGTCATTTAAAACCGTCCAGAGTTTTGGTCTTTCAACTTCTAAAATCGCATCAAGACTAGTTACTTCATGTGCTTTCAAGGTACGGCTCTCTGTACGTACTAGACCTGTCACAGCCTGACCACCACGTTCAACGATTTGATATTCTGCTACAAGTTGATGGTCTTTGTCGTCCGTATTGACAATTTTACTAGTCACATGAGTTTCAACCTTGCCGTGTTGCTGTTGTTCAAGTTTTGGTGTTAAGATGGTTGTCCCATTTTTCTCAACATGAACTTTATCTGTCACTTGTAAAGTCACATCACGATAAATACCGCTACCTGAATACCAACGGCTGCTTGGTTGTTTGTTGACTGCATGAACAGCAATTACATTCTCACGTCCATCTTTGTTCAAATAGTTAGTGATGTCATATGAAAATTGGTTATAACCATTTGGGTAATGACCCACTAACTGACCATTGACATAAACTTGAGAATCCATGTAGACGCCATCAAAAGTGAGGCGAACATTTTTCTTGAGATCTTTTTCATCTAGTTTGAAAGTCTTGCGATACCAAGCTTCCCCACCGTTAAGCTGTCCACCTTCATTTTGTGCAGGAGATTCATGATCAAAATCGTTAAAGATACTCCAGTCATGCGGTAAATCTAATTTTTTCCACGTAGATACATCTGCATCCGGTTTAATGGCTTCTTTAGAATTCGCATTGAGTTTAAAGTGCCAATTTTGGTTAAAATTCACTTTTCTGTCTTCAATCATTTGATTGACTTCTTCATTTGTCACAGCTTTAACATCTTCCTTGAGCGGTTTTTCTTGACTTGAAGCTTGTGATTCTATCTTTGGAGCTTTTTCCTCTTTTGGAGTTACTGCTTTATCTTCTTTCTTCTCAGATGAAATAGACTCAGTGGCACTAGATTGTTTTTGTGCTGTACTTTCGACTACATTTTTAGTTTCCAAAGCTTGATCAACCTTTTCTTCTACTATAGGATTTTCCTCTTTAGGTTTCTCAGCAGTACGAGTAATAGGTGTTTCATCCGCATTAACTACAGATTCTCCAGCTATATTTCCTGCGAATAGAACTGCACAAGTTCCAATCATTACTGAGCAAGCTCCTACAGCAAACTTACGAATGCTATAGACTCTTTTCCGATTCCAATGGCTTTTTTCCATAAAATCCTCCTTTTAGTAATCGCTTTCATTTTTGTGTAAGCGCATAACTTTTAATAGTCTTTTACCCTTATTTTATTAAATAATATAGGTATTTTCAATACTTTAGCATATAAAATAATATTTTTGATAGTTTTTTCTAAAATTTGTAGAAGAATTAAAAAACTGAATGTAGTTTTAAAAGAAAAAACACTTATTAACCTTTAAATTAAAAGAAGTAAAAAAGTCCCTTTAAAAGGAACTTCTTCTATTTATAATTAAAAGTTTCCCCTGCCAGCTTATCAGCTAGCTTTGGAAAGAGAGTATAAAACTTATGGGCTAGGTTCAACAAAACAGGAAGATTAAGTTCTCGTTTGTTTTTTCCTATAATCTTGACAATCTTTTTAGCCACTGCATCTGGTTTCAATAGGAAGCGTTCAACCGACTTGAGATAGGTGCCATCTGGGTCGGCTTGGTCGAAAAATCTTGTTCGGATTGGTCCTGGATTGACTGTTGTCACATAGACTCCATAGGGCATGAGTTCGAGACGTAGAGCATTTGAAAAACCAATAGCCGCAAACTTAGTTGCTGAGTAGAGACTAGACTTGCCAGTAGCAATCAAACCAGCCATGCTAACAATATTGATGATATGGCCTTTTCGGCTTTCTTTCATTCGAGCCGCAAGGCGACGAGACAGATTCATTAGGGCAAAGGTATTGACCTCGAACATCTGATGAATATCTTTATCGGAAATCTGGGCAAATTCCTCAAAGATCCCATAACCAGCATTATTAATCAAGACATCAATCTTGCCATAGCGGAGATAGAGGTCTGCTAGCAAAGTTTCTAAGGCTGAGTCATCGGTAATATCGATTTCAACCAATTCTGCTTGTGGATGGTTTCCATAGAGTTGAGCTAATTTTTCCTTATTTCGACCAAGTAAGATGAGTTGGTCATTTGGCAAGAGTTTGACCATTTCTTGAGCTAGGCCACCGCTAGCACCTGTAATGAGAATAGTAGGCATACTTATCCTTTCCCAAGCTTTTAGATTTCCACTTCTTCCAAGTCTTTGACCACATGGACATTTTCAAAAACACTAGCAGCGTCTTTTTTGAGCTTGCTGATATCTTTTGAGAGAAAACGGGCACTGATATGGTTGAGCAAGAGGCGTTTGGCTCCTGCTTCTACCGCTACTTGTGCCGCTTGCATATTAGTAGAGTGGCCATGGTTACGAGCAATTTTTTCATCGCCCTTGCCATAAGTGGATTCATGGACAAGGACATCCGCATTAATACCCAAGCGTACACTGGCATTGGTTTTTCTGGTATCGCCTAGAATGGTAATAATCTTACCAGGACGTGGCGCTGAGATATAGTCTGCTGCCTTGATTTCAGTTCCGTCTTCCAAAACAACATCCTGGCCGTTTTTGATTTTCCCAAAAAGTGGGCCAAATGGGACACCAGCAGCCTTGAGCTTTTCAGCATCCAGCGTTCCTTCCAAGTCCTTTTGCATGACACGGTAACCAACACAGAAAATAGTGTGGTCCAGTTCCTCTGCATACACAGTGAATTTATCGGTCTCAAGGATTTTTCCTAGAGAATCTTGGTCAAACTCATGAAAATGAATACGGTAAGGCAGGCGCGAACCTGACACACGAAGACTGGTTAAGACAAATGACTTGATTCCTTGAGGTCCATAGATCTCCAAATCTGTCTGCTCTTCATTGGCCTGAAAGGCACGGCTAGAAAGGAAACCTGGTAAGCCAAAGATGTGGTCTCCATGCAGGTGGGTGATAAAGATTTTGCTGACCTTACGTGGTCGAATTGTGGTTTCCAGAATGCGATTTTGCGTACCTTCTCCACAGTCAAAGAGCCAAACTTCGTTAATCTCATCCAAGAGTTTCAGGGCGAGACTGGAGACGTTGCGGGCTTTAGAGGGCTGGCCAGCCCCCGTTCCTAAAAATTGAATATCCATTCGATACTTTCTAATTAATCAATATATAACATGGCTGTGCGGTTTTCCGATCGGAAATAGCGCTTGCCAGAAAAAGCTGTGGCTTCTTGTAATAACTCCTCTTGGCTGTAACCTTTGAGACGCTTACGACCGTCAGCCAAGCTTTCCAAATCAGTCAAAGCTGTGAGATTTTCCACACTAACAACTTCCTCGTCCCCGACAGCCTTCATGTAAATCTTGCCAGACTCCTTAAATACTAGCTGATGAGGGAAAATTTGCGCAATTTCAAAGAGTAAGTCATCCGAGATTACCTCTTTATTTTCAGAGAAAATCCGACCAAGACCCTCACTCTCATAACAAAAACCAAAGGATTTACCAGACAGATTAAGCCGAATAAAAGGCTTATTTTCTACGGTGAAACTTGGTTCAACATTGTAAAGATTCAGTTCCTGACTGAGTTCCGCAAAATAATCAGTCGCAGCTTGAGGACTCTTTTTCTGGTAGAGTTCTGCAAAATAAGCATTGACAACGCTGGGCGGAGGTGTAATAAGTGCCAACTGCTCTTGCTCTGTTTTACCATCTAGAAGTTGGTCCAGATAGACCTTGTCCAGACTTGTATAGCCCCCATATTTTAGAGCCAAGGTTTTGATATCAGTCATAAAATTCTTCTAACCTCCATTTGTTTTTCTCAGAAATATAGCCTGTAATCACTTCGCCGTCCTCCTGATAATCACGTTCTTCCAGAATCGCAACACTTTCTAAATCATGAATCTTGTAGGATTTTGAAAAAGGCACGCGCAGGGTAAAGGGTTCGAAAATATCCTTGATTTTCTCTAAAAATAGTGCCTGCAAATTCTCACGACTATCCTCAGACTTAGCAGAAATCAGGGCATAAGGCGTTTGGGTAGGCGTGAAATCCTCTACCAAATCCGCTTTATTATAAAGGGTCAAGCGAGGAATATCTTCCATATCCAAGTCTTTCATGATGGATAGGACTGTTTTTTCATGCTCCTCATGGTAAGGATTGCTGGCATCGATAACATGAACCAGAAGGTCTACATGCTTGCTTTCTTCCAAGGTTGACTTGAAACTGGACACCAACTCTGTCGGCAAATCTTGGATAAAGCCCACGGTATCTGTCAAAGTTACTTGGAGATTGCCACCCAGATGGATACTCTTAGTCGTCGCATCCAGAGTCGCAAAGAGCTCGTCAGCCTCATACTGGGTCTTACTGGTCAAAGTGTTCATGATGGTTGACTTCCCAGCATTGGTATAGCCAATCAAACCAATCTTAAAGGTGCTGGACTCCAGACGTTTTTCTCTAACAGTCGCCCGATTTTTCTCAA
This sequence comes from Streptococcus mitis, assembly GCF_002096895.1. Classification (GTDB taxonomy): domain Bacteria; phylum Bacillota; class Bacilli; order Lactobacillales; family Streptococcaceae; genus Streptococcus; species Streptococcus mitis_AH. The sequence continues at coordinate 15,024 of NZ_NCVI01000018.1, forward strand.
CAACCTTGAGCTGACGCTCGATATCCGTGATTTGATTGCGAACACTACGACGGTTCAGCTCCAGCTGGCTTTCACCAGGTCCACGGGAACCAATTCCCCCTGCCTGACGGCTGAGCATAATACCTTGGCCGACTAGACGAGGTAGGAGGTACTTAAGCTGAGCTAGGTGGACTTGAAGTTTCCCTTCATGGCTTCGAGCCCGCATGGCAAAGATATCCAAAATCAACTGCATACGGTCAATGACCTTGACACCCAGAACTTCTTCTAGATTAACATTTTGCCTTGGTGTCAGACGGTTGTTGACGATGACAGTGGTAATTTCTTCTGCATCAACCATAAGCGCAATTTCTTCCAACTTACCAGAGCCGACGAAGGTCTTGGAATCATATTTTTCACGTTTTTGTCTGTAGCTATCTACAACGACTGCCCCAGCTGTCTTAGCTAGACTGGCCAATTCTTCCATGGAGAGTTCAAAATTGTCCATGCCTTGCAATTCTACACCAATCAGCAAGACTCGTTCCTCTTTTTTCTCCGTTTCAATCATCTAAAAACTCCTCTATCTGGCTTAAAATGCGGTCCTCCACGCCAGGCTCTCCTATCTGATAAAAGGTCACCTGCATACGATTACGGAACCAGGTCAACTGACGCTTGGCAAAACGACGAGTCGCCTGTTTGAGACTCTCACTAGCTTCCTCCAAGGTCTGCTCTCCACGGAAATAAGGAAAGAGTTCCTTATAGCCAATGCCTTTAGCAGCCTGCACATTAGGGTAATAGTCAAAGAGCCACTTGGCCTCATCCAAAAGCCCAGCCTCAAACATCAAATCCACTCGATGATTGATACGCTCATAAAGTTGACTACGTTCATCATCCAAACAGATAATCAATGGTTCATACAAGGTCTCTTGATTTTCCAAATCCTGACCAAAATGGGCGATTTCCAAGGCACGCATCGCACGACGACGATTAAACTGGGGAATCTCAAGGCCTGCTTGCTCTACCAGATGAGCTAATTCCTCATCTGTATAAAGATCCAAACTAGCCCGATAGGCCAAAATCTCCTCATGAGGTGTCTCCCCCCCCAGGTGATAGCCTTCTAGCAAGCTCTGGATATACAGTCCAGTTCCACCAGCAATAATGGCTAGCTTACCACGACTGTGAATATCCTCAATAGCCAGCTTGGCCTCTGAAACAAAATCAAAAGCCGAGTAAGACTCGGTTACCTCTCTAACATCGATTAAATGATGAGGAACAGCTGCCTGCTCTTCTGGACTAGCCTTAGCCGTCCCAATATCAAGTCCTCGATAGACTTGCTGGCTATCGCCGCTGACCACTTCGCCATTAAAACGCTTGGCCACTTCAATGGCTAGAGCTGTCTTTCCAACAGCAGTCGGTCCAACAATCACAATTATTTTTGTTTTCATCTTTTTTCCTTGAAAAATTCCCATTTTTTCGTTACTATTATTATAACACAAAAAGGTCAGTCAGAAAAATGTGACCTCTTGAGGAGGCTGGCTGATTGAGAATATAAAGGAGGAAGACTCATGGCTAAAGGATTCGCTAAAGGTCTTGTAACAGGTGTCGCAGGAACTGTCGCTGCAGTCGCAGGTGCAGTATACGCATTTAAAAAGAAAGTGATCGAACCAGAAGAGCAAAAAGCAGCTTTCATCGAAGAAAACCGTAAAAAAGCAGCTCGTCGCCGCGTATCACGTTAAGAAACAAAAAAAGTTGGGATTTATTGTCTCAACTTCTTTTTTCTATTCTTTTAAATAGCTAGTTCAAACTTCAACTGTGGCTTGACAGGGTCATAATCCACCAACTCAAAGTCTTCCGCTTTGACATCAAAGAAATTAGTCCCATCAGGAACATTTAAAACCAAGCGTGGTTGGCAGTTTGACGGCTCACGACGGAGCAATTCCTGAGCTTGTTCAAATTGATTGTCATAGATATGGAGGTTGTTGATAAAGTAGAAGAACTTACCAACCTTCCAGCCAAAATGCTTGGCAATCATCATTTGAAGAGCCACGTACTGCATAGCATTGATGTGGTGGGCCACTAACATGTCATTCGAACGCTGAGTCAAGGTCGCATCCAGATAGATTTCTCCATCAACACGGCGGACATCAAACATGGTCTGAAAGGCGCATGGGAGCAGCCCTTCTGTTTCTTCGAAAGCTTGGTAATCCCAGAGCGAAATGATATTGCGGCGATTCCAAGGATTGGCTTCCAACTGTTTAAGAAGCTTATTGATGATATCGTGTTTCTTAACGACCGCCCCGTAACGCTCACCAATAGTTCCCGTATCTCCCACTTCCCAGTCATTCCAGTAGTGAACATTGTACTTGTCATTAAGCACGTCTAGGCTATTTGACTGGTCTTGGTAAATCCAGAGCACTTCCTTGATGGCGGATTTGATAGCTATAGGACGCAAGGTTGTGATGGGGAATTCTCCCTTGGCCAAGTCATACTCTGCAAAGGCACCCGTTACGTACTTAGAGTTGGCAACAGTCCCATCCTTGTACTTGGGACGAGCCTGCTCAGAAAAGACACCGTCTTTGAGGATTCGTTCAATATTCTCTTTAAAAATCGTATCTGCTTTTGTCATTTACTCTCACCTCATTTATTGTCCTAACTAGTATAGCATAAAAAAAGAAAGGAGGAAAATCACTCGCTTCTGGAAAGCAATTTTCTCCTTTTTTATTTTACTGCAATACAAGTGATGCTGCTCCGATAACTCCAGCATCATTTCCTAGAGTTGCAAGAGCCAATTTTGTTGATGTGCGTACTTGTGGGAAAGTATTTTCATCGTAGACTTTTTGAACACCTTGTAGAAGGAATTCTCCTGCAGCTGACACACCACCACCGATGACGATTGTTGATGGGTTTAGGATTGAACCAATGTTAGCACAAGCGATTCCCAAGTAACGTGAGAAGTTACGGTAAACGATCAAGGCAAGGTCGTCTCCTTCTTTTGCCAAATCAAAGACAGTCTTAGCAGTTACTTCTTCTCCATTATCAATCAAGCGTTTCAACTCTGCATCGCCTTCGTATTCATCGGCATAACGACGAGTCAAGTTGACAATCCCTGTTGCAGAAGCCACTGTCTCAAGGCAGCCTTTCTTACCACAAGTACATGCGATTGGTTGGTCAAAGTCAACAGTGATGTGGCCAAGTTCACCTGCTGCACCAGCAACACCGTGAAGCAATTTGCCTTCTGCGACGATACCGCCACCAACACCAGTACCAAGTGTCATAAAGACAACGTCTGGTTGGTTATCACCAGCACCCATCCAGCGCTCACCAAGAGCAGCTACGTTGGCATCATTATCGATAAAGAAAGGAATACCCAAGGCTTTTTCAATCTTTTCTTTAATTGGTTGAAGGGTTTTCCAGTTGAGGTTGTAGGCACCGATAACAGTCCCTTTTTCACGGTCAACCACACCTGGTGATCCCATTCCGATACCTTGGAAGTCTGCTGCTGCCAATCCAAGCAAGTCCAAACGATGTTGAATAGACTCAATCATATCATCTACGATATGGCTTCCTTCATCCAAAATATTTGTCTTGATAGACCATTTTTCTTGGATTTCTCCCTCTTGAGTTAAAATTGCAAATTTGATAGAAGTTCCACCAAGGTCAATCCCAATAATCTTTTGACTCATCATATTCTCCTTTTTCATTATGAATTAATTGAAAATGCTTACAGTACTAGTATAACAAAATTCACTCATTTATGCAAAGGTTTGCATTAACTTTCTAGATTTTATCCTTACTTATGGTTTCCATAGACCTGAAGCATCTACATAGTAGCGGCCTCCATCAACTCGCTCATTTTTAGCCATTTTACCATCTGATTTCAAATAGTAGTTTCCTTGCCATGCATTGCGAGCATAAGAACCATCTGATTTCAAGTAATACCAGGCTTGATAAGAAGAGTCATAAACCCACTCACCTTGTGCCATTTTACCGTTTGATTTAAGGTAATAAGCTCCTTGCCATGCATTTTTTGCATAAGAACCATCTGATTTCAAATAATACCAAGCTTGATAGGAAGAGTCATAAATCCATTCACTCTGTGCCATTTTACCATCAGCTTTCAGGTAATAGCTTCCCTGCCATGCATTTTTCACTGGATTTCCATTTCCATCAAAATAGTACCAAGAACCGTCCTGCTTAACCCAACCACTTGCTGTGGATGAAGTTGTATCAGTTTGAGTTGTAGCCGTTTGTTTTGCTTTAAAAGCACCCTTAGGAGCATTTTTCAATTCGCAAGCCACACCATCATGATCGCGGTCTAACTTGGCAGAATAACCAGGTTCTCCCTCGTGAATATCTGCGTATCCATTCGCCCAAGCTTCTTTACAACTAGAAAAATGAATGTTTTCTTCTGCTAACACAGGTTGTGAAAACAAGGCTAAAACTGGCAAGGTAGCCAGACTCATTTTTAAAAATAGACGTTTATTCATTTCTTTCTCCTATAACAATGTTATCGATTTCACTATTATTTTATCAAACTTATTTCAGCAATTCAAGGAAACTTCTGGTTATTTCTGCAAACTCTTTTGGTTTTTCCTTATTCAAAACATGAGGGCCGTCCGGAATAATCTGAAATTGGGATTCTGATATTAGTTTATGAAGACTTCTCATAGAGCTAAGATTCGGTTTATCTTTGCTGCCACAAATTAGTAAGGTTGGATAAGGACAAGTTCTTGATATATCAGTTAAATCAAGTGTCTTCAATTCCTCAGAAACTCCGACCATAAAAGCCTTGTCTGCTCCCTGTTTTTCAAATACTTTTTTGGGAAGTAGTTTAAAAATCATCAACTGAAGATAAAATAGGATATTACCAGACAGTTTAAGTGGACATCCTGATAGAACCAAAGCTCGGAGATTTGATAAATCGTAACTAGATAGTTCTAATGCCAGGGCAGCACCTAAGGACAATCCAACCAAAATAAAAGGTTCTGTCTCTTGAGCTAGATGCTGATAAACTCGCTCTTTAGCTTGTTGATAGTTGCTAACTCCAGAAGGAAATAACTCAATAGCCTCAGAAGGATAATCTGTCAGTAGATTCCGAACTTCTTTCCAACTATCTGCTGACTGACCTAGGCCATGTAAAAATATTAATTTCATTTAGTTCTCCCTTACTGACAACTCATACAAGCCCCTGACTGCATTACAGCCGTAAATAGCTTCTGCTCGGGCTAAGTCTTTTAAAGTCAAGACTCTCTCTTCTACCTGTCCTGTTTCCAGCAAGAGCTGACGGTAAATTCCTGGCAAGATTCCCAGTCGGATAGGCGGTGTGTAGAGTTTCCCAGAAATTTTCAGAACCAAATTTCCGATAGAGGTTTCAAGAAGTTCTCCAGACTTATTATGGTAAATGATCTCTTGCTCCCCTATGCTCAAATGCGGTCGGTGAGTCGTTTTGAAGTAGATAAAGGCTTGTTGCAAATTGGCTTCCTGAAGGCAAAGTTTGGCCTGACAAAAACTTGGACTAAGAGCTGTTAATACTTGACGATCTACTTCTATCTCTCCAGACTTGTCGAGAGAAATATGCAAGCGGTAATCTTGATTAGCATCACAAGCCTGACACTCTTCCTCTATCTTTTGTTTCAAGTTTTCTGAATCAAATGGAAAGGCAAAATACCGACTAGCTTTTCTCAGCCTTTCTATATGTTGTTCTTCAAACAGCAAGTTCTTCTGGCTGATTTTCCCTGTAGTAATCAGTTTGAAACGAGCTTGTTTACGATAAAGAACTGCCGCCTTTTGATGAACCTCACGGTATTCAGACTCCCAAGTGCTATCCCATGTAATGCCTCCGCCAACTCCATAGATGGCTTTCCCTTGATGCAGTTGAATGGTCCGAATAGCAACATTGAAAATTCGTCGTCCATTTGGAAGCAGGAGACCAATCGTTCCACAGTAGATTCCGCGCGGTTGTGGCTCCAAGTCCTTGATGATTTCCATAGTCGCAATTTTCGGAGCTCCCGTTATGGAACCACAAGGAAATAGAGAACGGAATATCTCTACAAGGTCAACATCCTCTCGCAACCAACTCTTGATGGTCGAAGTCATCTGCCAAACCGTTGAATACTGTTCCACTTGGCAAAGACGCTCTACATGCTCACTCCCCACCTCAGAAATACGGTTCATGTCATTGCGCAAGAGGTCCACAATCATCATATTTTCAGAGCGATTTTTAGAATCCTGCTCCAACCAACTGGCCTGTTCAAGATCTTCTTGGTCAGTTACCCCACGCTGAGTCGTTCCCTTCATTGGTCGTGTTGTCAACTCGCGGTCATTTTGCTCAAAAAAGAGTTCTGGACTCATGGAAATCACTGCCATCTCGTCATGTTCAACATAAGCATTGTAGCCCGCCTCCTGCTCTACTACCATACGATTGTAGATGGCAAAAGGATTGGCACTTAATTTTTGCTTGAGTTGGACGGTGTAGTTGACCTGATAGGTGTCCCCCTGCCGCAAATGATGGTGAATCTGAGCAATCGCCTTTTCATAATCTGCTTCAGACGTCACTTCCTGCCAATTTGAAGGCAAATCAACCTCATCATAAGTCAGGGGAATAGGAGATGTCTCCACCCTATCGTGAACAGTAAAGTAAAGCAAATACTCGTCCAGTAAAGGAGCTTTATGAACTGCTAATTTCTCCTCAAAAGCAGGTGCAGCCTCGTAGCTGACATAGCCCACCACATAGTAGCCTTGCTCTTGGTAGCTTTCCACTTGTACCAGCAAATCTGCCACTTCTGCTACATTTCTCGTTTTCAACTCTTTAATAGGCTGGGTAAAGGTGTATCTCTCGCCCAAAGCCCTAAAATCAATCACTGTTTTTCTATGCATACCTTAAGTATAGCACAAATTAAGAAAACCCTCATCCGCAAAGCAGATGAGAGATTTCAATTATTTAAAGATTGAAGTTTTAAAGCTGTTTGTTTGTTGAAGAAGTTTTTTGTATAGTTTCTCTTTAAGTGATACAGTATTATCAAACTTAATTGAACCATTTTTAAGAGTAGCTTTATCTTTATCAACTGCTGCAGCAAATGCATTCTTCAAGTCATCATAACTACTGTATGTAGTACCGTCGATTGTAACAGGGTTAAATCCTGCTTTAGCTTTATCCACAACTTCTTTAAAGTATTCTTTCTTCCAAGCTTCTAGAGAAGTAAATTTACCATCAGAAACTTTCTTAATGATGAAGTCGTCACCTAAAGTAGCGTTACCAGCTTTTTTAGATTCAGCTTTTAACATATTTGAAGCGTAGTTTAGGAAGCCTTTTTCATATCCAAAGTAACCCCACATACGGAAGGTATTATGCTTGAATGACATTGAGCCAGGAGCCCCTTCACTTGTATTACCACCATAAATACCTGCAGTGATAGGCACTGTTACATAGGCAGTTCCAAATCCAGTTGGGTCATATGTAGCATTACCAGGACCATGTTTTGTCATGAAGTTTTTCTCTACTAAATCATTAACAGAATTCAACTCATATTCTTTTTCTGTTGCATTCAGATCACGAACTACATCATATTGATTCTTCGTATTCGCTCCACGTAGTTTTTTATCCACTTTCTTGAACCAAGCGTTGTTTAGTTCTTTATCGTGTTTATCAAGAACGGCTTCACCTTCTAGATAATCAAGAAGCATGAGCGTATCATTGAAACCTTTCATGTAATGATCGATCTCTTCTCGAGATGCAAGGTCATTTGGATTAGTGTTATACCATTGGTTTCCGTTATTTGGACGTTCATAGGCCATGTTTAATCCTAATGCTTTAAAGTCACCGTTTGGACTTGATTCAGCAGGAGATTGTAACATACCTTGTGCAAATGCCTCTAAGTCAGTACCTTCACGGTGTCCCGAACCTCCTAGATATACCATACGGTCATTTACGTGAGTTGTTTCATGTGTAAAGGCTGAAATACCAAAGTCACTAATCATATCTGTCACCATGAAGAACACCGAATCATCTTTATATGGTTTAGGATAAACACGAGCTACTGCTCCCATTCGTCCATCTGTTGCATGATAACGACCGGTTGGTCCATATAATTCACGTACTGGAGCAACATCTTTACCGCTAGCAGTGTGTCCATAACGATCAGTACTAATTCCTTTATAGTTTTGGTTATCTAATACTGGAGTTGGTACCATATTTTGACTCTTCAATAATTGATTACGAACTTTATCTAATGATAAACGTGACCAGAAATCTAGGTAATTTTGTTGACCTTTAGCTACTTTATTAATTTCAGCCTTGAATGCCTCACGCTCAGCTTCAGTATACTTACCATATTTCTCAAATGAGCTATATGCCATAGTGTTATATGTTGAGATTAAGAACATATGTGCATCTTTTAGGTTCAGAAGGGGAAGAATCATCTTACCGTGAACATCGTTATTTAATCCTTCATAAGCTCTGTGTTTCTTATCTGCGAATGCAGGATTTGTAGTTGTTGGTTCAACGACATATACATTATCTTTAGTTGCTTTTATGAACCAATCGTTTAAATCTGTGTCACTTGTGAAGAGTTCCATATTGTATTTTAAGAATGCATTTAGGTCACCCTTACCAGTAGCAGCAGCGATCACTTCACGGTATGCATCGTGAGTACGGTCACCTTTTACATTGTTTTCTTTAGAACCAATATTGATGATTCTATCTAAGACACTCACATTCTTACCATAGAAGTCAGGTTTGAATAGCATTAATTCTTTAATATTAAAGTCATCGAATTTAACTCCGTAGTAACGGTTGAGGTAAGACAAACCAAGAAGAACTGCGGCCTTATTGTCATCGATTTTCTTAATCAAGGCACGTTTTACAGCTTCATCAGTGTTAAGCTGGTGATCTTCATTTTCAACTAACTTCGTAACGAATTTATTAAGATTATCTTTAACATACTTGAAGCTTTCTTCTAAGTACAAATCTTTAATTGCATTGACTTTGTTGCCACCAGTTCTACCCAAGTGTTGGTAAATCGGCTCAGATTGTAATTCTACTGAACTTAACTTGCTTTCGATAGCACTGATTAAATCTGTACGATCTTTAACCACCATATTTGGTGTATAAACGACTTCACCAAGCTCAGCGACACTGTATTCTTTCACTTGTTTCACTTTAGATTCTTTCGGTAAAATTGTTAAGATTTCTTTTGTCTTATCTGCGTAGTGAACCATAATATGGTCAGCATCTGTAAGGTCTGTGACAAAGTCATTGCCTTTCATTGCAGTTACAGACAATACTTCTTTCGTTAACAAGTTTGAACCTTCTGCAAGCTTGTTCCCTTGGTTAACAATCCATTCTTTGTTGTAGAACGGTTGAAGTTTTTCAATATTACGGTATGCAAGCTCACGAGAAGCATTGTAGTCATCAATGTTTTTGTATTGATCAGCTTTACTTACAATATTGTTCAGTTTATCTTCAATAGGAAGTGTGCTCTCGAATTTATCAGCAGTGATTCCCATTTTAGCAATTAATTCATCAGCTTTTTCTTTAGTTATGCTAGGAATTTTTTTAGAATTTTTATAAGTTGTTTTACCTTCACTTACACCCTCAACACTGTAGTTGCGCTTCGTTCTAGAGTATGTAAAGTAATCATCAGCATCAATATCAGAGTGACCAAAGACCATTTCACCAGTCTTAACTTTCATCATAGTGATGTTGTCTTCTATAGCCCCTAGTGCCCAGTTAGTCCCTAGCAGTCCACCAGACATAACGGCTTCTTTGAGTTCAATAGAGCCTTTTGCTACAGAGTTTCGAAGAGTACCTTCTTTACCTAAAGTATTGTTGTTGCCACCGTTTTGAGATGAATATACGATTCCAGCGGCCTTAGCTTTGTTACCTGTGATTTCAGCATCAACATAAGCTTTTTCTACAATACCTTTCCAGTTTTCACCGACGATACCTGTTAAGTAACCACCGCGATTTCCAGCAGCGTGTACTTTACCGATAAATGCAACGTTACTTAATTTTCCACTACCATCAATTTTATTTATAACACCAGATACATCATTATTACCAACAACGTTACCTGTTACTTTAATATTCTCTACAGTCGCATTATTTTTGATAACATTCGCTAGTGGTGCAATTCTATCAGTCCCTGGCATGTCGATATTTACATTTTCAAGTAGTAAATCTTTAACAGTACCACCGACAATATCACCGAATAAAGGTCTGTTCATATTGCTAATGGTAAATTTATTACCGTCAGTGCTTGTTAATGTTCCTTTGAAAGCATTAGTAACATAAGATTTTCCTGCTGGTTTAACGTTAGCAGCATTGATATTGATACCAAGCTTAAATGTGCCAGTCGGGTCTTTTTGCATAGCTTTTACAAGGTCGTCAAAGCTATAATATACATCACCTTCGTGTGTTTTTTGTTTTTCAAAGTAATGAACATACTCTTCGTTCAGCGTGTTGTCAGCATTCCGTTGAATCAAATCAGGTGCTTTGGCAGTAACTTTGTATAAAGTTTTTCCGTCTTTTTCTACTTCTTCAATCTTATCAACAGCCAGTCTTGTTATTTTATTGTCATGAGTGGTCACTCGTAAATAAAGCGGAGCAACATCAGCTGGTTTTTCTGTCAGCAAACTAGTGTCTGTTTCGTTACCATCAGCGTCCACACTCATCAAGCTTGTTTCTTTGATGTTTTTGATTTCAACTTTTTTGAGGTCAATTCTTAGCGGTTCTTCTTTCAGAACTTCTTCCTCATCACCCTCACCACGGTCATAAACCATCTTCGTTTCAAGTTTATAATCCTTGTAGTACTGTAAATCTGTCAGGGTAGTTGTCAAGTCATCTGGTGAAACATTCAATGTCTTCACAATCTCATCACCTTTTTTCAGAGTTAAGGTGATAGATTTAATGGCTGCCTTACTTGGATTTTCTAGACTATACTTAACATCTGAAGTACGCTTCAAATCCTTAGATTCAACTGCTGTGATGGTCAATACTGGTTTTTCAAAGCTCTTGGTACCACGTTTTAAAATTTTATCTTGAGGTGCCTCAAGGATTTCCTCTGTAACTTTTGGAGCGTCCTCTGTTTTAACTCCCTTAATGGTATTAAAAGTCTTGGTGATTTTTTTCTGACCTTCTTTTCCTTCTTGAGCGACAACTTCTAAGCCTTTTTTCAGTTGATCATCTTCTTTAACAACTTCCTTAAATGGAATCTTTTCAAGACTTTCTTCTACAAGAGTTCCTTCAATTGGTTTTGTCCCACGACTTACCTGTTGGTTTACAGGCTCCTTGGTAACTTCTGTGCTAGTTGAAAGAACTTGGTCAGTTTTAACACCTTCTACTGTTTTATAAGTTGTTTTAGTAACTTGACTACCTTTTTCACCATTTCTTACGACAGTTTCTTCGTCCGTATACTTGGTTGGATCCTCAGTCGTTTCAGTTTTGTAGTCTAGGTCTGTAGTCGATGTTTCAACAAGGGTTCCCTCAGTTACTTTGTACTCAGGTAACGGTTCTTGTACAAGAGCTTGACCTGCTTTACCTTCCTCTTGTGTACCTTTTACTTCGATTGGAGCTTCTGGTAAGGTTGGTTGTGTTAAGGCTTGGCCTTCTTTACCTTCCTCTTGGGTACCTTTTGATTCTATTGGAGCCTCTGGAAGTTCTGGTTGTGTTAGAGCTTGACCTGCTTTGCCTTCTTCTTGGGTACCCTTCGTTTCAACTGGAGCATCTGGTAAGGTTGGTTGTGTTAAGACTTGGCCTTCTTTGCCTTCCTCTTGAGTTCCTTTTGCTACTTGATGCGTTGATTCAGCTTGTGGTACTGGAGTTGGGGCAGGTTGCACCTCTTTCTTCGTTCCGACTGCAATGACTTGCGACACAGGATTTTGGACTACTTGGTCTTGGATGACTTCTCTAACTTCTTGACCGTTGACCATCGAAACTTTGCTTACAAGGCGACGCTGACCATTTACTCCAGCTGCGACGATACGAGTCTGTCCTTCTGCTAGATTCGCATCTGGATTTGTGACTGTTTCAAACGGAATCTCTACCAAGCTCTCTTCCTGTCTTGTCTGAGGATTCGCAGAAACTGATTTTTCTTCAACAGCAGGAGCAACTGAAGTTTGTGTCACAGGTTTTTCAACGACAGTTTCTGGCGCAACAGTCGATGTTTCTTGAACTACTTCTGTTTTCTCGATCTCTTTTGAACTTTGCTTTTCTACTGGCAACTGAGGCTTCTCAGCTGAAGCTGGTCTTGATGGATGGAGTTCTGCTTCCTTGAAGTATCCAATGTATTCATAGCCATCAATGTGGATAATCCCTTCAGCCAAGCCCTCATGTGTAGAGGCCAAAATAGTTTGATTATAAGAAAGCAATTCTTTATTTTCAAACGCAAATGTTCCATAAGGTACAAAAGTGCTAGCTCCTAAAGAACCAATCAAAAGAACACCTAGAACCTCCTTGCGACCTTTTTTAGACACCAAAAAGACTGCTAGCGAAGCTGTTGCCAAACCAAGACCTGCCAAGGCTAATTCCTTACTTCCTGTGTAAGGAAGTTGTTGACTGTTAGTTGCCTTCTTGCGATAAACTACATAAAGAATATCATCATCTTGAAATTCTGTTGGAACCTCATGGTGAATCAGGGCTTTTTCAGACTCGGTCAATTCCTGCTCCGCCAAATAACGGTAATGAACACTATGAGCACCGCCAACTTCATTGGCTTGAACCTTATCTACTGAAAGGGTAGCAGCACCAAAAAGGAAGGCCCCAATGGCTACAGGACCTACCCCAACAGTTAGCTTACGAATCGAATATTTGGTAATCTTTTCTAGTTGTTGTTTTGTTTTTCTCATTTTCACGACTTTCTAATAGAATCTTGTGGATAATGCGCACGCGCACCTCCGATTAATTTTGGACGACTTGCAAGAGCCGTTACATGGGCATGCCCAATCTCTCTCAAAAGAGGGCGAATCGGAACCTGAACATGCTTGACATGCATGCCAATTGCAGTGTCTCCGATATCCAATCCAGCATGAGCCTTGATAAATTCAACCTCAACTGGATCCTGCATCAACTTGAAGGCTGCCAATTGACCCGAACCTCCTGCATGGAGAGTAGGAAGAACACTAACTATTTCCAGACCAAATTGCTCTGCAACCTGACGTTCAACAACGAGAGCCCGATTGACATGTTCACAACCTTGAACAGCTAGATGAATTCCTTTTTCCTCTAGGATATCTAGGATGGTCTTCACAATGATTTCGCCAATTTCTTGGCTAGATTCCTTGCCAATCTGACCACCTATCACCTCACTAGAAGAAAGGCCCAAAACAAAGATAGATCCTTGCTTCAAATTGGCCTTTTCTAATACATCTTTTACAATCTGGCTTGTTTCTCTTTGAATGTCTTTTTCCTTCATACTTGATACCTCTTTTGTCATTATCTATCATATCGTTTTTTCTACGTTTTAGCAAGATAGACAACCTAGAAAGCTTGCCCAATTACGCATAAAACTCCCAGAATTGACTGGGAGTTAGCTAGTTTCTATTCTATTTATGTATATTTTAACCGTCGTTCCTTTTGAGGGGACAGAATCAATATTCATCTGGTAATCTTCTCCAAAATGAAGTTTGAGCCGCTGATCAACATTTTGAAGACCAACTCCCCCACGTTTGAGTTGACTTTGACTACTATCGCCAGCATCTTGGAAGCCAACTCCATCATCCTCAATGCGGATGACTAGTCCTAAATCCTTTTTCTGAACAGAAACTCTAATATGTCCCTGACCTTCCTTCTCCTTGATGCCATGGTAAAGAGCATTTTCTACAAGAGGTTGCAACACCAGCTTGGGCAAAACTAGCTTATCAAAGGCAGGATTTTCATCAATCTCATATTCCAGCTTATCTCCATAGCGTTGTTTCTGGATAAAGAGATACTGGCGGACATGGTTGATTTCGTCAGAGAGGCAAATCAAATCTTTACCCTGATTGAGCGCCAAGCGGAAGTAGGTTGCCAAGGACTTGGTCACTTGAACCACTCGCTGACTGTCCTGAAATTCAGCCATCCAGATGATAGTGTCCAAGGTGTTATAGAGGAAATGCGGATTAATTTGGCTTGATAAAGCTTGAAGTTCATACTGACGGGACGTTTCTTCCTGTCTGCGAATATCTGCCATCAACTGATCAACCTGATCCAACATGGCATTGAACTGGCGAGTCACCTCTCTCAATTCATAAGCACCCGCTTCCTTGGCACGAAGATTCTGATTACCAGAAGCAATTTCCAGCATGGTTTCTCTCAAGTCATTCAGAGGAGCAATCCAACGTTTAAGACTAATCCACACCAAGCAGAGACAGGCAAGAAGAGAGGTGAAACTGGCTCCAAGCAAGGTCCACATGAGTTGACTCCTAATCTGGTCTAACTTCTCCAACGAAGACACGCCAAGCACCGTCCAATCAGTTCCAGCAATCCTTTCCTGACTGACGTAGGACTTGTGATCTGGAGTATAGCCCTGCCCTGTATCAATATAGGGTTTCATGGCCTCCATTTCGCTAGACGAACTATAAACTGTGTGTTGAGGATGGTAAACAAATTCATGGTTTTCATTGATAATAAAGGCAAAGCCCTGCTGACCCAACTGAAGTTGATTTAGATAGGCTTCCAGAGTTTCATAAGAAATATCCAAACGAAGTACACCCAGATTGGCTCCCTTTGCATCAACAAGTTCTTGAGTGATAGAAATAACCCACTGACTATCTGATTTACGAGCTGGGGTCAAAACTGGCATGGCTCCCTGATGAATAGCCTTTTGGTACCAATCCTCAGCCATCATATCAGAGGAGGTTTTCATCTGCACACTATCGTCTGTAGAAATGACCTGACCTGATTTGGTGACCAGAACTACCGTTTTCAAGTCTTGGTCTGCCTTTAAGATAGTCAAAAACAGATCTCGGATTTCCTTGACCTTGTCTTGACTGGGATTCTCAGCATAGGCTAGGACATCCGTCTGCTGGGTCAAGCTGGTCGAGGTGGTTTCTAATTTTTTGATATAAGACTGGATAAAGTGGCTAGTTTGGCTGATAGTCGTCTGGCTATTGCCCGCAATGCTAGCCTCAATGGCTGATGAACTAGATTGATAGTAGAAAGTCCCAACCAGAGCTAGGAGAATGAGAAAGACCAGAAAGATGGAAATAACCATTCTGACTAGGAGAGAAGAACGTTTCATCGACCTTCCCCCTTCTTAAACTGACGAGGTGTCACACCTG
This sequence comes from Streptococcus mitis, assembly GCF_002096895.1. GTDB lineage: Bacteria > Bacillota > Bacilli > Lactobacillales > Streptococcaceae > Streptococcus > Streptococcus mitis_AH. The sequence continues at coordinate 30,255 of NZ_NCVI01000018.1, forward strand.
CAATCTGTTTAAAACGTTGTGTAAAATAGTTCATATCTTCAAAACCAACCTTCTCTGCTATCTCATAAATCTTTAGATCTGTAGTTAAAAGCAAGAGCTTAGCTTGTTTGACACGTTCTCTCACCAGGTAATCCTGAAAAGGCAGTCCCAACTCTTTCTTAATCAAAGAACTCAGATAAGTCGGACTAAAGCCCAAGTCACTGGCTAAAGACTTTAAACTAAACTGGCTATCAGCCAGATGGGACTGGATTTTCTGGGCCATGTTTCCTTCAAACTTATCAGTTAATAAATCTTGTAACTGCTCTTCCTTTTCTTCCTTATCCAACTTTTGCTTGATTTTCCCCAACATTTCCTCAATATCCTGACGAGAAAAGGGCTTGAGCAGGTAGTCATCGACACCTAGTTTGACGGCAGACAAAGCATAATCAAAATCATCGTAACCTGTCAAAAAAACCAGATGCACCTGAGGATAGGTTTCTCGGACCAGACTGGCCAACTGGATGCCATTTAGCTGAGGCATATTGATATCGGTTAAAATGATATCCGGCACCTGCTTTTGTATCAATTCCCAAGCCTGTCTTCCATTTTCAGCCTGATCGATGATTTCCATATCGTAGGCTGCTACATTGACCAGCTTGGTCAAGCCTTGTCTTACCAGATATTCATCTTCTACGATTAAGATTGTATAGGTCATGCTCGGCTCCTTTGTCACTTACTAGTATCAGTATAGCAAAATTCTCCTCTAACTGCTTAGGAAAGCCCTCTTAATCGACATAATCTAGTAAATAAGCATATCCTTTTTCTTCCATTTGGTCTTTGGGAATAAAACGGATAGAGAGACTATTAATACAGTAGCGCAAGCCACCCTTGTCCTGTGGGCCGTCCGTAAAGACATGGCCAAGGTGAGAATCTCCAACTCGGCTTCGCACTTCCATGCGTGTCATATTGTAAGACTTATCTTCCTTGTAGGTGGCAACATCTGGACTGATGGGTTGGGTAAAACTAGGCCAGCCACAACCAGACTCAAACTTATCCTTTGATGAAAAGAGAGGTTCACCAGTTGCTACATCCACATAGATACCAGATTCAAATTTATCCCAGTAACGGTTTGAAAAAGCTCGTTCTGTTTGATTTTTCTGGGTAACTGCATACTCCTCAGGTGACAAGGTCTTTTTCAATTCCTCATCACTTGGTTTGGGATATTTGCTGGCATCAATGACGGGATAGGCCGCCTGATTGACATTGATATGGCAGTAGCCATTTGGATTTTTCTTGAGATAGTCTTGGTGGTAATCCTCAGCCACTACAAAATTCTGCAGACTCTCCTTTTCAACTGCTAGAGGTTGATCGTATTTCTTAGCCACCTCATCAAAGACTTGGTTAATCACCTCTAAATCCTTGTCATCTGTGTAATAAACACCAGTACGGTACTGGGTTCCCACATCATTTCCTTGTTTATTTTTGCTGGTTGGATTGATAATGCGGAAGTAATGAAGCAGGATTTCTTTTAGGGAAATTTGTTTGGCATCATAAGTAACATGAACAGTCTCCGCATGACCTGTTTGGTTAATCAATTCGTACTTGGTTGTTTCCCCTCTACCATTTGCATAGCCTGAAACGGCATCTGTCACTCCGGGAACGCGTGAGAAATATTCCTCAACTCCCCAGAAACAACCTCCAGCCAGATAAATTTCGTGCAAGTCTGCATCTTTACTCACTTCTGTTTTTTTCACTGTTTTTCCTCCTTGGCTAACTGATGCTTTCTCAATTTGCGAGCTATCTGTCTGCCCTGCATTTCGCATCAATAGAAAATAGAAACCGCTTATGGCTAGGAAAAAGATTCCTGCCAAGACAAACAATTTTACTTTATCATTCATGACCTTTCTCTACCCCATTTCTTTCAATGTCTTTAAAATCATATCCTTATCCATAAAACCTGGTTGCGTCTTGACCAGTTTTCCTTCCTTGTCTATAAAGGCTTGAGTTGGGTAAGAACGAACACCATAACTTTCCAAGAGTTTGCCTGACGGGTCAATTAGAACTGGGAAATTTTTATAATCCAAGCCCTTGTACCAGTTCTTGAAGTCCGCTTCTGCTTGTTCCCCCTTGTGTCCAGGAGACACCACTGTCAAGACCACATAATCATCACCAGCATTCTTAGCAATTTCATCCGTATCTGGAAGACTGGCTAGACAGATGGAACACCAAGAAGCCCAGAATTTGAGATAGACTTTCTTGCCCTTGTAATCAGACAAGCGGTAGGTCTTGCCATCTACTCCCATCAGTTCGAAATCAGCAACCGCCTGACCTTTAGTAGCAGTTTGTGAACTGACTTGTTCTGTTTTTGTTTGCTCCTTCATAGTAGCTTCGTCTGACATATTTTTAGCCGAACAGGCTGCCAAGCAACAGATTGAGCCGACTCCAAGGAGACATGTTTGCCATTTTTTCATTTCTTCTTCCTCTCTATTCAAATAATGTAGTCAAAATGGAAGCATTTCCCAAAAGCACCAAGATTCCCATCACGATAATGAGGAAACCACCCACTTTTTTGAGGGTTCCTAGATAAGGATGAAGTTTTCGGAAATGTTTCAAAACATAGCTGGAGGCTAGAGCTAGAACCAAAAATGGTAGCGCCAAACCCAGCGTGTAAATCAACATGAGACCAGCTCCCTGCCAAGCACCTGAGCCACCTGAAGCCGCCAAGGCCAAAACAGAGCCCAGAACCGGTCCCACACATGGCGTCCAAGCAAAACTAAAGGTCAATCCCAGTAAAAATGCCTGACTATAGCCCTTACCCTTTTGTACCTGTCTCTTTAATTGTATCCTTCTTTCCTTGTAGAGTCCCTGAAAATGTAAGACTTCCATCTGGTGCAAGCCCAAGAGAATGATAACCGCACCCGTCACATACTGAAACCAAGAGGCATACAAAAGGTCTCCTAAAAAACCAGCACCATATCCCAGTAAGATAAAAATAAAAGAAATCCCCGCTATAAAGGCCAGAGTTCGCAATAAACTAACAAGTGAGATTGAAAATTTACCACTAGAAACCTGAGCACCATCTTTGTCATCCAACAAGACCCCTGCATAGACTGGCAACAAGGGTAAGATACAAGGAGAAAAGAAGGAAAGAATTCCAGCAAGAAAAACACTGATAAAAAAGATAATATTATCCATTGCCTTCCTCCATTCTTTGATTTGATAGGACTATTATAGCCCCAAAATTCCAGAAAAAACAGGGACAATGATAGGGAAAAATAGGAATTTAATCAGGTTATGTAAAAAATGTTGCAAAAAAAGCCAGACAAAGTCTGACTTGGATGGAAACTGAAAAGAAAATTCACTAGTCTTTACTACTTACCTGATAATAAATAAGGTCCGCAAGATAGCCTTTTCTCTCTACACCATTGGTAATAGTCTTTAGATAGGACATTCCAGCCTTCTCCATGACACGACCTGAAGCTGGATTGAGACTAGCATATCGTGCTCTGACATCTTGAAAACCTGCTTGAGTAAAACAAAAGTCCAAGACAGCTTTCAAGGCATCCGTCATTATACCATTCCTCCAGTAAACCTTTCCTAGCACATACCCAATTTCACAACAAGAATCATTCTCATCCATTTCAACGATGCTAATATCTCCAATCACTTGCTCTGGGTTTTCTTTGAGGCAAATGGCCCATTTGTAATAGTTGGGATTAGCATAGGAAGCAACCCAATTTAAAACGGAGTTCCGAGTTACCTCGACATCAGGATGAGGATTCCAAGTGATATAGGTCAGATTCTCAGCGGTCTGAAACATGGCTTCTGCATCACTTTCCACAAATCTTCTCAAGATCAAACGGTCTGTCTGTAATATTTGCGTACCGATTGCTTTCATGACGCTACCTCGCTTTCTGATAGATGATTCTATGTCCAATCTCAATTTAAATTTACTTTAGAATTTCAAGGTAATAAGCTAAAAAGGTCCACCGGACCTTCTCTCACTTTCTTATTTCAAGGTGAGAGGCTGAAAACCTCCACTGGAGGTTATTCTTGCTCTCGAGTTTCAGGGCAAGAAGCTAAAAAGGTCCACAGGACCTTCCTCGCTTTCTCATTTCTAGGCTCAGGGTAAAAAGGTCCACAGGACCTTTTTACTCCCAAAAGTCATCAAATACGGTGATGGGTAGGTGGCGTTTGTGTTGGCCTTTGTGCCACCAGTTTTCGATAGTAGCTTGGGCTTCTGGGCTAATTGTTTTACCTTCTAGGTAGTCGTCAATCTCTTCATAAGTGACTCCGAGGGCTACTTCGTCAGCTAGACCTGGTTTGTCTTCTTCTAGATCTGCCGTTGGAATTTTTTCATAAAGTGCTGGGTCTGCACCAAGTTCCTGCAAGAGTTGTTTTCCTTGGCGTTTATTGAGGCGATAAAGAGGGAGAATATCCGCACCACCGTCACCAAACTTGGTAAAGAAACCTGTGATATTTTCCGCGGCGTGGTCTGTTCCAATGACCGCTCCGCTATGGGCACCAGCAAGGGCATACTGAGCAATCATACGGCAACGAGCCTTGATATTGCCCTTGTTGAAGTCTGAGACAGGACTACCTGTCGCTTCAACTGCGGCTGTCATGGCATCAGCTGATTCCTTAATATTCACAACCAAGCTGACATCTGGCTGGATGAAGGCTAGGGCTTTTTGAGCATCTGCTTCATCAGCTTGCACTCCATATGGCAGACGGACAGCGATAAATTTGTAGCTATCATCCCCTGTCTCTGCTCGCAGTTCTTCCATGGCCAGTTGAGCCAATCGTCCTGCTAAGGTTGAGTCTTGTCCTCCAGAAATCCCTAGTACAAAAGTTTTAAGGAAGGGGTGTTTTTTCAAATATCTTTTTAAAAAATCAATGGAACGACGAATTTCTTCCTGGGCATCAATCACCGGTTTGACACCCAGCTCTTGGATAATCGTTTCTTGCAAACTCATTCTTCTTCTCCTTCACCAAGGGCTTCCTTGCGCATTTTGTCAATCAAGTCCATCTTATCTTGCCATACATCACGCGCCAAATCCACTGGATAGTGCTGCGGATTGAGCACACGCTTATACTCATCCCAAAGCTTGTCAAATTCCTTACGAGCATAATCCTGAATCTCAGTCAAGCTAGGCAAGTTGTAAATCAATTTTCCGTCTTTAAAGATATCCACCAAGAGAGGAACAGCATCAAAATTACGAACGGTTTTCTTGATGTAAGTATAAGTCGGATGGAACATCTTGATTTCTGTCATGTCACTCACATCCACACCATCATAGGTGATGTAGTCGCCCTCTGACTTGCCTTTTTCACGACTGGTAATCCGCCACACCTGCTTCTTACCTGGCGTTGACACTTTTTCCGCATTATTAGACAGCTTGATGGTATTGCGCATGTTACCATTTTCATCTTCGATGGCCACAATCTTATAAACTGCTCCAAGAGCAGGCTGGTCATAAGCTGTAATCAGCTTAGTTCCCACACCCCAGACATCAATCTTAGCCTTTTGCATCTTGAGATTGAGGATGGTATTTTCATCTAGATCATTTGAAGCATAAATCTTAGCCTCTGTAAAACCAGCCTCGTCTAGTTGCTGACGGACTTTCTTAGAAATGTAGGCAATATCCCCAGAGTCAATCCGCACACCCATAAAGTTAATCTGGTCGCCTAGCTCACGTGCCACCTGAATGGCAGCTGGTACACCGATACGAAGGGTGTCATAAGTGTCCACAAGAAAGACACAGTTTTTGTGGGTTGCGGCGTAAGCTTTGAAAGCCTCATAGTCGTTACCATAAACCTGCACCAAGGAATGGGCATGGGTACCCAAGACAGGAATGTCAAAGAGTTTACCAGCACGCACGTTGCTGGTTCCATTGGCACCACCAATCACCGCTGCGCGTGTTCCCCAGATAGCCGCATCCATTTCTTGCGCCCTACGTGTCCCAAACTCCATCAAGGGTTCATCTTCGATAACTGAACGAATACGAGCTGCCTTAGTAGCCACCAAGGTCTGGTAGTTGACGATGTTCAAAAGAGCCGTTTCGACCAACTGGCATTGGGCTAAAGGGCCTTCAACTTGCACAATCGGTTCATTAGCAAAAACCAAATCCCCTTCTTGGGCAGAACGAACGGTCAACTCCAACTTGAAATTGCGAAGATAGTCCAAGAATTCCCCATGATAGCCAAGCGACTCCAAATAGGCAATATCACTATCTGAAAAACGCAAGTCTTCAAGATAGTTCACAATTCTTTCCAAACCAGCAAAAACCGCATAGCCGTTCTTAAAAGGCTGTTGGCGGAAATATACCTCAAAAACCGCCTTCTTATTGTGAATTCCTTGGTCAAAGTAAACCTGCATCATGTTAATCTGGTACAAGTCCGTGTGCAATGTCAAACTATCATCTGGATACATACTTTTCCTACTTCCTTAGCTAGAAATACATGAAAATTTTCAAAAACTTTCATGTATTCCAATAAATTAGTACTATTATATCACATTTTAGCTGGATTGAGAAAAGAGTAACAAGCTATTCTCCACTCTCCAGTTCATCCATGTCTTGCTCAAATTTTTTCTGAGCCCATTCGCCATAACTCTTAAGACCGAGATTGCCGATAAAGACCCAAGGAAGGTAAATGACATAAGTAATAACCCAAGCAGACAAGTATTTAACGTTTAAAGGATTATGCTGATAAATTTCTATGTTGAATTGATAATTCTGCAACATCAAAAGAGCAGTAATAGCCAAGGTTAGGAAAAAACAACCCAAAATCGTAAAATGAAAACGACTATAGTAGGTCACTCCCAGATAACGGGCTCGATTGAAAAAGAAGAAAATTCCTACTATCAGAGTATAGACTAGAAAATTCGGATTAAAAAGAGATGGAGCCAACACTGCCACCAAATAGCTTAGAAGTACAAGCCCAATAAAGAGTGAAAAAGACTCTGCCCCAGCTTTATTGATTAGTTGTTCTTCTCTTTCGTCAAGTAATTGATAATGAATAAATTTAGTTACCATCTTCTTCCTCCCAAAATAATTGGTCTAGGGTTTTCCCTAAACATCTGCAAATGGACTGGCAGAGCGAGAGACTGGGATTGTATTTTCCCGCCTCTATCAAACCAATAGTCTGTCGCGTCACCCCGACAGCCTCTGCCAGTTGACCTTGTGTTAAATCAAGCTCCACACGAGCTAATTTTAATTTTAAATTTTTAGCCACCTGCGTCCTCCTTATAGTTTTAAAAAGTTGCGCTCTCTTTAACATTATTATATCATATATCCAACCCAATGCAATATATACCTGTCATTTTGTAATATTTTATTAACAAAAACTCTCTATCACAAAAAAAATAGAGAGTTTTGAGTTTAAATATAGGATTTCAAAATATCGACGAAATCACTTCTCTTCTTAACCGTATAGACCTTGATTCCCAATTTCTCAGCTGCGATTGTATTATCTTCAATATCGTCTAGGAAGACACAATTTCTAGATTATAACTGCTACTTATCGATAGTTACTCATATCCAGCAGTCCACCTCCATACTTATGTGTGAGACTCTCTTTGTATTGTACCTTCATATTCACCTTACAGATTCTTTTGGTAGTAATGTCTTTGCCCAATGTAGGGATAGTCTTGTAAAGTAAAGACTTCCTTGTAGCCATGCCTTTTATAAAAATCTGGAGCTTGAAACTGGTAAGTATTGACAAAAGCAAAATGACAGTTTCGATTCTTAGCTTCAGTTTCTGCTTGTTGCAACAGTTTTGAACCGATTCCTTGCCCTCTCAGTTCCTCTTTTACAAATAAATACTCGATTTCTAGCCAATTTCCAAAAGTCTCTGCTATCAAACCTGCCAGGAGATTGCCCTTATCATCTTCGACATAAAGATTCAGTGGCTCACTTTCAGCCTCTTCTCTTTTTGAACGATTATAAGCACGAATCAGATTCCCTATTTCTTGTGATTTATGGGATTCCTTATTTTCCAATCTAAAGTACATCTAAAACTCCTTAAACACTGTTACAGCTTGATTATAGTCTTATTTCAATAGACTGTCAAACTAGCAAAAACCCACCAACCTGAGTTGATGAGTTTCAAATCTATTTTCTAAATTTCCACTGGCTATAAATACCAAAACCGATAATCCAGATAGCTGAACCGATTGCTCCTACAAATGTAGACTCTTGTAAAAAGAGGGTTACAAAGACAAAGGCAAAGAAGAGCATGGTTAGAGGATTTAGGAAACGATAATGTGGCATAAGGTAGCCATCCGCCATAAAGTCTGGTGACTTGCGGTATTTAAGGTGAGCAACCATAATCAAGATATAAATGGCAATATAGACACCTGATGATGATGCCGTAATCAAGGCAAAGGCATCCGAAACACCTGGCAAGACATTAATAAAGGCTGCTAGGGCAATCAAGATCGCTGAAGCTATGATGGCATTTTGTGGCACATTGTGGCGAGAAAGAGTATCCGCCTTAATCGCCTTTAAGAATGGATTTGGCGAATCATGAGCAATCTGATACAAGTGACGCCCTGTTGAATAAAGGGTTGAATTGAGAGCAGATGCTGCTGAAGTCAAAACGACGAAGTTAATCAAGGCTGCTGCCCACTTGATACCTGCCAATTCAAATACTGTAACAAAAGGAGAATCAGCCGATGCAAGTTCACGCCATGGGATAATGGACATAATGGCCAAGAGAGCTCCACCATAGAAAAAGACGATTCGCAAAGGAATTTCCTTAACGGCTTTTGGCAAGACCTGACGTGGATTTTTGGTTTCAGAAGTTGTTACCCCGATAAACTCAATCATGAGGTAAGCAAAGAAAACCATCTGAAAGGCCATGACAAAGTTCACTCCACCATTAGGAAAGAGGGAGAAATTGTCGGTGATATTGGCCAAACTTGCTACTCCATGAGGTGTCTTAAAGCCAGTCAAGACCATAAAGACTCCTGTGGCGATCATAGCTAAAATAGCCACAATCTTAACCATAGCAAACCAAAACTCAACTTCTCCAAAGAGCTTAACCGCAATCAGATTGACCAAGGCTAAAATGGTCAAAAATCCAATCTCAATCATCCAACTTGGCCAGCTCGGGAACCAAAACTGAACATAGTGAGAGATAGCTGTGATTTCCGCCATACCGATAAAGACAACGGATAGCCAGTAAGACCAAACTGAGAAATAGCCCCAGCCCTTACCCAAATGGCGCGTGATAAAGTTGATAAAGGTATGTTGCTCAGGGTCTTGGTAGAGCATTTCCCCAACCGCACGCATCATGAGGAACATAAAAGCCCCAGTAATCATATAAATCAGTACAATGGACGGACCTGTTAGGCTAATTGAGCGACCCGCTCCCAAAAAGAGTCCTGTTCCGATTGTTCCGGCGATGGCCATAACCTGTACGTGACGATTAGTTAAACCACGCTCCATCTTATTTTTTTTCTTCTTTGAACTCATATAGTCTCCAATTCAATTTAAAATGGAAAAAAGAGTGAGTGAAGCGCACTGCCTCCCCACTCCTTTTTTCTGTTTTTAGGCTGTTTTTTCAACCTTTAAGATTTTTACATCATAGCTACCAACAGGTGTTTCAATGGTTGCTGTATCACCTGTTTTCTTGCCAATCAAGGCTTGTCCAATTGGGCTTTCATTTGAAACTTTACCCGCAAAGGCATCTGCACCGGCTGAACCTACGATAATATAAACTTCTTCTTCGTCCTCACCAATTTCTTGGATAGTCACTGTTTTACCAATCGCTACTTCATCATCGGCAACTGAGTCGCTATTAACGATTTCAGCATAGCGGATTTTTGTTTCCAAGCTAGAGATCTGTCCTTCGACAAAGGCTTGTTCATCCTTAGCTGCTTCGTACTCACTGTTTTCTGAAAGATCACCATATGAACGGGCAATCTTAATACGTTCTACCACTTCTGGTCGGCGGACCAATTTCAATTCTTCTAATTCTTTTTCAAGTTTTTCCTTTTCCGCTAGGGTCATAGGATATGTTTTTTCTGCCATTTTTCTCAACTTTCTTTCGATAGTATTGAATCTCTATCTGAGATTCTCATTGTTGTAGTCTTAGTTTGAACTACTATTTTGAGTAAGTTTGCTATTGACGTGTTCAGCTACATTACGATCATGTTCTTCCTGTGTCACTGCGTAATAGACTTTACCATCTGTAACATTGGCTACAAAGTAGAGGTTCTCACTCTTAGTTTGGTTGATACTTGCTTCAATCGCGTCCTGACTTGGACTATCCACTGGACCAGGCATCAAACCAGGTTTTGTATAAACATTATATGGTGAATTAATCGATGTATCAATTCCAGCGTCATCTGCTAGGCTGATATTTTGACCAAGTTTGCCTTGAGCATACAAGATTGCAATATTGCTTTGAAGTGGCATGCCAAGATTCAAACGGTTGTAGAAAACACCCGCAATCAACTTACGGTCTTCAGTCTTAGCCCCTTCTTTTTCAACAAGTGAAGCAATTGTTAGCAATTCATTGACTGTCAAGTTCTTAGACTTAATTGCACTATAGTGCGGAGTCAATGTTTTATCCATGGCTGCCAACATCTCATCAATCAAGCTTTCAATAGTTGTGCTTTCCTTGATAGAGTAGGTCGCTGGGAAAAGATAACCTTCTAAACGATAACGAGCTCCACTTTCTTTCGTTGGCAAGCTTTCGAGTAGGTTTGGATATTTAGCAACTTCTTGACTAATAAAGTTGTCATCTTGAACTTTAGCCAAGAAAGCTTCCGCTGTCAAAGGTTCTTTAAATTCACCTTGTAATTGGCCTACAGCTTGGGCAATTTGATCAATGGTATATCCTTCTGGAATTGTCAAGTTTGCAAGAGATGGAGCCTGAGGTTCAGGTGTACCACCTTTTTGTAGTTCCTTAATGATGTCTTCTGTACTCATGCTCTTCATCAAGTTATAGTATCCTGATTTGAAATCAGAGTAATTTTTGTATTTAGCATACAAGCTGAAGATAATTCCATGTTTGACCAAACCAGATTTTTCCAAAGAATTCCCAATTTCTTGGACATTGGAACCTTCTGGAATTTGAACAGTCACATATTCCTTAGAATTTGCATCAACAGGTAGCAAGGATGACTGAACATACTGATAACCGAAGTAACCACCTGCTGAAATCAGAGCAAGGAAAATCAGTAGTGAAATGAAGAAAGCCTTCAAATGTGATTTTTTCTTCTTAACAGGTTTAACAGTTTCGCGACGACTACGTCTAGGAACTGAATCTAGGCTATCTGTCGATTCAGCTGACTCAGACAACTCATTATCCACTGCAGGAGTACTAACTTCTTCCTGTTGTCTACTTGTTTTATACGACACCGCAACCTTTGTTGGAATCTCGTTAAATTCTTTGTCTTCGTTAAGTTTTACAGGTTCTACTTTTGGTTGAACTGGCTCGAAAATAGGTTCTACTGGTTCAACTACAGGTTCAACAACCGTTTCAATTTTAGATTCTGCAACTTCTTCATTTGCTGCAATTTCATCCGAAATGTCATTTGAGCGTGATGGAACACTAGGAGCATTCTTTAATATTTGATCCACAACAGAAAGAGAATTAGCCATCAACTCTTCTGCTGAAGGTTCATGTTCCTGAGTTGAAGGAACTACTGAATCTTCTTGAGATAAAGGAGTTTCAAAACTTGTAATCTCATTTTCTTGCTCACTTCTATCTTGTTTTTTTACTCTCTCTAAATCACGTAAAATTTGCTCTTTAAAGCTTAATTTTTCGTCTTCTCTTGTTTTTTCACTCAAAAGTTTATCCTCCTCGTTGACAATCCATAATATTATATCTTAAAAACGAAAGAAAAGCAACCTAGCATGCTTTTCTCGCTTATTTTTTAGCTTCCCAGACCATATCATACCAGGTTTCCCCTGCAAAGGTTGACTGAGACTGGCCTTCATTGACAAATCCATGCTTTTCGTAGTAGGCAATGAGATAGTCATGACAGGTTAGGTTAATGCCTTCTCTTTCGTGTTCAAGAGCCAGCTCTTTCAAAGCTGTTAGCAATTTCTGACCCAGTCCTAGGCCCTGTGCCTCCTTGGCAATGGAAAGACAGGTCACAGAGATATAACCACCCGGCTCATGACTATAATCTTCTATCTCTTCTGTAAAAGACTGATCTTGCAGATGACGGTGTGGTCCAACCGGCCCTTCGATATACCCCATGATTCTGCCTTCTTTTTCTGCAACCAGAAAAGAGGTCTGAATTTCTCGCAAATGAGCCTCAAAAACCGAGCGAGGAATGGCTTCTTCAAGTGAGAAATTTTCTAGTTCAATCTCAACGATACGATCTAAATCTTCTAATCTTGCTTGTCTGATTTTCATTGTGCCTCCAGATAAAAAGGATTAAACCAAATCATACTAAAACCTTGACTAGCTGCATAAAGCGAAGCTACTTCTTCTTCATCAATAAAACCGTTCATTTCAAAATAGGAAAGCAACTCATCAGGACTCTTCAAACGAATAGCTTTGTAATCCTGCTCAACTGCCACCTCTTTCAAAGCCGCAAGAAGAAGCGTTCCCAAACCCTGTCTCTGATGGTCGGCCTCGATGACTAAAGAATGTACTTCTAGACATTGCGGATTGTGGGACTGAGGACCGCCTAGAATATAACCCAACAGCTGATTTTCATCCCTAGCTAGAAGAAAGGTATCCGCAGACTTACGGATACTTTCTTCTAAAATATGGGAAGGTTGCTGCTTTTCAGCTGGAAAAGATGAAGACTGAAGTTCCTCTATCTCAGCCAAATCAGACTTACTTGCCTGAATGATCTTAATTGGAATTTCCATGGGAAAATCCTATTGAACATTGCTTGTCAAATTTGACAAGAGTCGCTCAAATGAGTATTCATAGGTTTGGATATCTCCTGCTCCCATAAAGACATAAACAGCATTGTCATGGTCTAGGAGTGGAGAAACATTTTCAACAGTGATAACTTGGTGTTTCTTATTGATTTTATTGGCTAGGTCTTCTACCTTAACATCACCATGGTCTACTTCACGAGCTGACCCATAAATTTGCGCTAGGTAAACAGCATCCGCTTGGTTCAAAGCGTGGGCAAAGTCGTCCAATAAAGCGATTGTTCTTGTAAAAGTATGCGGTTGGAAGACTGCTACGATTTCCTTACTTGGGTATTTCTGACGAGCTGCATCCAAGGTAGCAATAATTTCTGTTGGATGGTGGGCAAAGTCATCGATAATAACTGTGTCATTGACAATTTTCTCAGTGAAACGACGCTTAACACCTGCAAATGTTTTCAAGTGTTCACGCACCAAGTTCAAATCAAATCCTGCTGTGTAAAGAAGACCAATAACGGCTGTCGCATTCATGATATTGTGACGACCAAAGGTTGGAATGTGGAATTGCCCTAATTCTTGACCACGGAAATGAACGGTGAAGGTTGAACCAGTTGTTGAACGAAGAAGATCACTAGCGACAAAGTCATTACCTTCTGCTTCAAAACCATAATAATAAATTGGAGCATCAGACGTAATCTTACGCAATTCAGCATCTTCACCGTAGATAAACAAACCTTTGGTAATTTGTTTAGCATAGTCGTTAAAGGCATTGAAAACATCCTCTAGACTTGTGAAATAGTCTGGATGGTCAAAGTCAATGTTGGTGATAATAGAGTATTCTGGATGGTAAGGCATGAAGTGGCGCTCATATTCGTCAGATTCAAAGACAAAATATTTGGCATTGGCTGATCCACGACCTGTCCCGTCTCCAATCAAGAAGCTGGTGTCCGTAATGTGAGACAAGACATGAGACAACATCCCTGTAGTTGAAGTTTTTCCGTGTGCTCCAGCAACTCCCATGCTAACAAAGTCACGCATAAAGCTACCTAGGAACTCATGGTAACGCTTGTAGCTGATGCCATTTTGGTCCGCATAGGCAATTTCGACGTTGTTATCTGGACGAAAGGCATTTCCAGCGATGATTTCCATATCACCGTCTAGATTCTTTTCATCAAAAGGAAGAATGGTAATTCCTGCCTGCTCAAGACCACGTTGAGTAAAGTAGTATTTTTCAACATCTGATCCTTGAACCTTGTGCCCCATTTGGTGCAACATCAAGGCCAAGGCACTCATCCCTGATCCCTTAATTCCGATAAAATGATATGTCTTTGACATGTTTTCTCCCCTATTCCGTAATTCTTGTCAGATTCAACTCTTGGGCAACCCGACGTTCTTGTTCTTTTTGTTGATTCTTTTTATTGTAGATTTGGCTCTTCTTCAGAAAATCATAGTTGTTTTTCTTTGGTCCTGAAGTTTCTTTTGGCTCAGCTTGAGTCGAAATATTGCTCACTTCTTCCGCCAAGATGTAATGAGACTGGGTCAATTTTTGACTATATTTAACAAATTCACCAGGATTTTCCTTTTGGAAAGGCGCAGTAGGTTGATTGCCCTGTCTAACTAGACTTGGCTTAGAATGGTGTCTTGTAGGAGTAATATCCTTGGTCAGATAACTTGCTGATCGTTTCTTTTTCAAGTCCGCACGCGCTTCTTCACGCGCCACCTCAGCATAGCTCTTTCCTTCTTTTTTAACCCCTAACCCAGCCTTCTTAGGTTTCTCTACTGGCTTTTCAAGCGGTTTAACTGGTTTTTCTTCAGTAATAGGGGCCCACTCCAGATAATTCTTATCACGGTATTCTCCCTTGATATTACTGATAAAGTCAGATTCATCATAGAGGTCCATAACCGGCATTTCAGTCAGCATGACCTCATCATCTGACACCAATGGAAATCGTTCTTCTCTCATTTTCTATTTCCTTTCAACACTTCATTATAGCGTATTGTCTTGATTTTTCAAGTGCTGGCTTCAGAAATTCCCAAAATTTCTCTAATTTCTGCTAGGGTCAGACTGCCACGTGACTCTGTTCCATCCAATACTTGTGACACCAGATGTTTCTTTTGTTCTTGGAGTTCCTGAATTTTTTCTTCAATGGTTCCCCTAGTCACTAAGCGATAAACCTCAACCGTTTCTTCCTGACCCATCCGATGGGCACGGCCAATAGCTTGCGCTTCCACCGCAGGATTCCACCAAAGGTCAACCAAAATAACCGTATCAGCACCTGTCAGATTCAGACCGACACCACCAGCCTTGAGGGAAATCAGAAAGGCATCTCTTTCCCCTTGGTTAAAGGCTTTGGTCATATCTTGTCTTTCCTTGGCTGGGGTCGAACCGGTAATTTTAAAGGAAGTCAAGCCCAAGTCTGGCAATTCTTGTTCAATTTTCTCCAACATTCCCTTGAACTGCGAGAAAATCAAGACACGGTGTCCGCCGTCTGCCACCTGTAGTAGCAGGTCTCGAAGACTATCCAGTTTGCCACTGGCTCCCTGATAATCTTCCATAAAGAGGGCAGGAGTGTCACAGATTTGACGCAAGCGCATCAGACCAGACAAGATTTCCACCCGACTTCGCTGAAATTCCTGATCTGACACTTGAGCCAGACGGTCTCGCATCTGTTGCAACTGGGCTAGGTAGATAGCCTTCTGCTGGTCTTCCAGTTCATTTTTATAAACCACTTCGATTAAGTCTGGTAATTCAGTCAGAACTTCTTCTTTCTTACGTCGCATCACGAAAGGTTTGATAAACTGAGCTACGCGCTCAGCTGGTAATTTCATAAATTCTTTCTTGCTTGGCAAAAGTTCCGGCATGACGATTTGGAAAATAGACCACAACTCACCCAGATGGTTTTCAATCGGAGTTCCTGACAAGGCAAAAACTGACGGCACCACAAATTGTCTCAAGGTCTGGGCAATCTTAGTTTGGGCATTTTTCATGACCTGAGCCTCATCTAAGAAAAGGAAGTCAAAGGCCATCCCCTGATAAAGCTCACTGTCCTGACGGAAGGTAGCATAACTCGTCACATAGATTTGATGGCTCTCAGCAAGAATCTCTTCACGACTAGCTTTCAAGCCATGAACAACAGCCACATCCAACTGTGGAGCAAATTTCTGAAATTCATCTGCCCAGTTGTAAATCAAACCTGACGGCGCTAAAATCAAAACCCGACTTTCTTTGGTCACTTGACTGGTCAAAAAAGCAATGGTCTGAAGAGTTTTACCAAGTCCCATATCATCAGCTAAAATCCCACCAAAACCATAATGATTGAGCATCTGCAACCAGCCGATTCCCTTTTCCTGATAATCTCGCAAATCAGCCTGAACCTGAGTTGCTTGTCTAGGGAAGTCCTCTGGATGCGTCAAATCGTGAGCCAGATTCTGGAATTCTTGTGAAAAAGAAACACGGTCTCGCCCTTCAAAAAGATAAGCTAAACTATAAGCCAAAGATTTTCGAGCCTGCAAGGCCCCATCTTTTAACTCAAATTGCCCCAGTTCCTGTAGATTTTGTCGAATTTTCTTGGTTTCTTCATCGAAAAAGTAGACCTGATTGGACGAATCAATGTAAAAATCTTGATTGGCAACCAAGGCCTGCATGGCTTGATCAATTTCCTCTTGGGCAATATCTTGAAAATCAAACTGGATTTCCAAGAGACCTCCCTTGGAGGCAATCTGCACTTGAGGACTCGCCAGACTATAAAGTTCTTCGAGCTTATCTGATAGGTCAACATCCCCGAGTTTTTCAAAGATTGGAATGATTTCGTGGAAGAAATGATAAACAGACTCTGCTTTTAGGGCCTGACGCCAAGATTGAAAATCGGCTTCAAAGCCAGCTGCCAAACAGACTTGGAAAACTCTTTCTTCTAAGTCCGCGTCACTCGAAAAGGGTAATTCTTCTAGCTCTTGTCGGTTAGAGACCTGCCTATCCCCATAATCAAACTGAATTTCTAAACGAATCCGATTATCTTCTTCCCTGTCAAAGTAAAAAGAGGGCACAAAGGATTTGATTTGTAAGCGTTCTGGAGCTGAAACGGTGCCCATCTGGCTAAAAAGAGTTAAACAAGAAGCCAATTTATCGCGGTCACTGCTATCAAATTGCAGGTATTTCTTTCCATCGTGAGCCAAAGGCAACGCTTTGATTTCTTTGAGAAGACGCATTTGCTGGTCTGTTAGAAAATAAACCTGTCCTTTATGGAACAGCACAGCTCCCTGATAAAAGGCATTGACCCTGGGGCTCTCGCTGATTTCCATTTCAAAATAGTCCGAGTATTCTGTTACTGTAAAGGTAAAGAGATTGGCATCAGCATGCATATCCTGAAAAAGCAGAGTCTGATAACTATCCACTTGGTGGTCAAATTGAAAATGAGGCAAGGTCATCAGTAAATTCACACCCTGCTCAAAAAAGGTCAGAGGGAAAAAGAGATGCCGACCTTGGTTTTGGAAAAAGAGGTCTGGTGCCAATCCTTCCTCCATTAGTCCCTGCAAGAAAGTCAAAAGTTCTTGACTTTCCTCATTAAAGGCTTCCCAAGATAGAGACTCCTCATAAGTTTTACCAATCATATAAGGTTTTCTCTTCTCGACAACTCTTAAAAAAAGCGGAATATCCCGAATGACGTAGTATTTTTGGCTATTGATTTGGCCGATTCTCAGCGTCCACAAGATATGATTGGTTCCTGCTTCCACCTGCCCCACAGCCGATAATTCATAGGCACGTTCTGATTTTGGAGACAAGATTCGGTCCAAAAATTTGCCACCCAAGGTCACCTTGGTTTCAACGGCCTCTTTTTCTTCATGACCTTCTTCCAGACTCTGCAAGATTTCCTGACCACGCTCATCATTTTTTAGAAAATGCTCCAGCGCTGCCAAATGCACACAGTAGCCCCTCTTTTGGAAAAAATCGCAGGCACAAAAAACCAAATCATCCTCTAAACTATAGCGCAGTTCTTCTTCTGCAACGCGAGTGTAGAGCCGATTGTTCTTTTCCTTGATGATGTCAACCTTACCAGTTTCATAAAGGGCAACGCCTTCGATACGGACTTTCCCCGGAATCAATTTAGCCATATTTTCACCTTTACCTTATCTTTTTATTATACCATATTTTCACCTATGAAAATAGCCTCCTAGGAAGACTTTTCTCCTAGAAGGCTGGATTATTAAAGTTTGGCAAAAGTCGCCACAATCCGCTGACAAACTTCTTGCAACAGAGTTTTAGGCATGGCTACATTGAGGCGGGCATGGAGACTTCCTTCCTCCCCAAAATCCAAACCACGGTTGAGGATAACCTTAGCTTCATTTCTCAACAGCTCTTGCAATCTTTCATCAGTCAGGTCATAGGCTGAAAAATCAAGCCAAATCAAGTAGGTTCCTTGCGGTTTCATGACCTTGATTTTAGTCTCTTTTCCAAATACATCTACCACATAATTGATGTGGTCTTCAAAGACTTGCTTAAGTTCCTCTAACCAATCCTTACCATAGCGATAGGCAGCTTCTGTCGCCAAATAACCCAAACCTGAAATTTCATGTTGATTATTAGCCAACTGGCGTTTCTGGTAAGCCAGTCTCAACTTAGGATTTTCAATAACTGCATAGGAATTTTTTGTCCCAGCAATGTTAAAGGTTTTAGTGGCACTGCTCAAGACAATCGCAAAATCTTTGAAGGCAGGATTAATGGTATTGAAGGAATGATGCTTGTGACCAAAGAGGGCCAAATCTTGGTGAATCTCATCCGAAACCAAGAAAACACCGTGTTTTTGGCAGAGTTGGCCAATCTTCTCCAACACTTCCTTTTCCCAAACACGTCCACCAGGATTGTGAGGATTGCAGAGAATATAGAGTTTGACCTCTTCTTCCACCAAATCCTTCTCCAGTTGATCAAAGTCAATCTCAAACAGACCATCCTTTTCCACCAAAGAATTAGTAATCAATCTGCGGTTGTTCAACTTAACACTGCGTGCAAAGGGGGGATAGACAGGTGTGTTAATCAAAACCGCTTCGCCTTCTTTTGTAAAGGATTGAATAGCTGTTGAGATGGCTGGTACCACACCCTCGATAAAGACAAGAGCCTCTTTGTCAAAGTGGTAACCGTGTTGTGTGGCTTCCCACTTTTGAACTTCCTTAATTAACTCTTCACTGGCATAGGTATAGCCATAAACCAGTTGATCAGCGTAAGTTTGCACAGCTTGGCGGATTTCAGGCAAGACTACAAAGTCCATATCCGCTATCCAAGCTGGTAGGACTTCACTATCCGTTTCTGCTTCTTTCCATTTATAGGTATGGTGCCCTAAACGATTGGGCAGGCTTGTAAAATCATATTTTCCCATCTTTGTCTTATCCTTCCAAGGCTTGACGCAAATCTGCAATCAAATCTCTAGCATCCTCAATCCCAATCGACAAGCGCAAGAGGTCATCTGTCAAACCATAAGAATGGCGCACTTCTGCTGGAATATCGGCATGAGTTTGAGTCGTTGGATAAGTAATGAGACTTTCTACCCCACCCAAACTTTCCGCAAAAGAGAAGACCTTGAGGCTGTTTAAAATGTGAGGAATGCGTGTTTCATCCGCTACTTTAAAGGAAATCATGCCTCCACGACCAGTGTAGAGAACTTCCTTAACTGCTGGAGAATCCTTCAAAAAGGCAACCACTTCTTGGGCGTTAGCTGTTGAGCGCTCCATACGAAGAGACAAGGTCTTGAGACCACGAATCAATTGATAACTGTCAAATGGAGACAAGACTGCCCCTGTCGTATTGAGATTGTAGAAAAGCTTTTCGTATAATTCTACACTATTGGTCACAACAACTCCAGCCAAGACATCATTGTGGCCTGCTAGATACTTGGTTGCTGAATGAAGAACGATATCTGCTCCATCTTCAATCGGACGTTGGTAGATAGGGCTGTAGAAGGTATTGTCCACCACTACTTTGGCACCCTTAGCATGAGCTAATTTGGCTAGTTTTTCGATATCAAATTCCAACATCAAAGGATTGGTTGGTGTTTCGATATAGAGAACATCCACGTCCTTTTCTAACTCGGCAATCAATTCTTCTTCTGTATTGGCATAGTTAAAATGGAAACGGCCTTCCTGCTCCACTTGGTTAAACCAGCGGAAAGAACCACCATAAAGGTCACGGACAGCCAAGACCTTACTTCCTACTGGAAAGACGCTAAAGGCCAGTACAATTGCTGACATTCCTGAGCTAGTCGCTAGGGCATAGTCTGCTGACTCAATAGCCGCCAAGACTTCTTCCGCCTTACTACGAGTTGGGTTTTTGGTGCGCGTATAGTCAAATCCAGTAGATTTACCAAACTCTGGATGCTGATAGGTCGTTGAAAAATGAAGCGGTGTCACCAATGCACCTGTCGCTTCATCTGACTTAATACCCGCCTGGGCCAAAATTGTGTTAATGTGTAATTTCTTGCTCATACAATACCTCCAAATCTATAGTAACTATTGTACCACTTATTTTCATCAACTCATTTTCTTCTTTTCAAGAGCTAGTTATAGTTTCAAACTATACACTTATACTCTTCGAAAATCAAATTCAAACCACGTCAGCGTCGCCTTACCGTACTCAAGTACAGCTTGCGGCTAGCTTCCTAGTTTGCTCTTTGATTTTCATTGAGTATAAGATTGTAAGTGAAGGAGTGTGACATGAAAAAGTGGTGGAAAGAGCTGATAGACAAGCCTTTAGTAAAAGCCTTTTTGCATTATTATCAAGCATCAGATAGTGAGTTGACCAGTGTCGCAGTAGCCTACTATTGGTTGATTTCGATTTTTCCACTTCTTTTGGTGGTGGTTAATATCCTCCCTTATTTTCAGATTCCAGTTTCTAATTTTTTAAAGGTTGTCAATGAATTTTTGCCAGATACAGTCTATGATGTGGTTGCAAAGATTATAACAGAAGTGCTGACCCAACCGTCAACGGGCTTATTGAGTTTTGCGGTTTTGTCAGCCCTCTGGACCTTTTCAAAATCCATGAATTTCCTACAGAAAGCCTTTAATAAAGCTTACGGAGTAGCAAAAAATCGTGGAATGATTTCCCATCAGCTTATGAGTTTGTTTGTCAGTTTTGGTTTGCAGATTCTCTTTGCTTTAGCTCTGTTTTTGAGTGTCTTTGGCCGTATGCTCCTCAACCTTGTCAAAAGCTATTGGAAATCGGATAGTCCTCTCTTTGATTATCTGCAAGACCTAACAGGCCCTTTGGTCTATGCCTTGATTTTTGCCATCCTGGTCATGCTCTACTATTTTCTACCCAATGTTAAGGTGCGAAGGATTCGCTCTGTATTGCCAGGTAGTGCCTTTGTCTTGTTGACCCTGGTCTTACTACTCAATATCTTTTCAGTCTATGTTAACAATTATGTCAATCACCTAGTGGACGTGCGTTTTTTCAGTTCCGTCGTCGTGGTGGTCATGATGTTCTGGTTTATTCTCATCGCTAAGATTTTGATTATCGGCGCGGTGATCAATGCCAGTGTACAGAGCTTGAAAGATCCGAGCTTTAGAATAAATTAACTTCATTTTTTATTCATTACAAAACGCATATTATCAAGCATTATAAAATCTTGATAATATGCGCTTTTTGATTGTGAAAATTAATAGATAAACATGGCATCGCCAAAACTGAAGAAGCGGTAGTGTTCTTGGATGGCATGATGGTAGGCATCTAAGACTAATTCACGGCCTGCAAAGGCAGAAACCAACATGACCAGAGTTGATTTTGGCAGGTGGAAGTTGGTTGAGAAGGCATCCACGACCTTCCACTCATAGCCAGGTTTGATAAAGATATTGGTCCAGCCAGAATCAGCCTGGATTTGCCCATCAAACTTGGAACCAATAGTTTCCAAGGTGCGGATAGAAGTAGTTCCGACAGCGATGATACGACCACCATTTTCTTTGACAGAGCGAAGGGTACTAGCAGCCTCCTCAGAAAGCTGGTAGAATTCTGAGTGCATTTCGTGTTCGTCCAGATTGTCAACTGAAACAGGTCTAAAGGTTCCGAGTCCGACATGAAGAGTCAAATAGACTAGATGAACACCCTTAGCTTGGATTTCTGCCAGCAATTCTTTGGTGAAGTGCAGTCCAGCAGTAGGTGCTGCAGCAGAGCCACTTTCCTTGGCATAAACGGTTTGATAGCGTTCACGGTCATCCAGTTTTTCGTGGATATAAGGCGGTAGCGGCATTTCTCCCAGACTTTCCAAAACTTCTAGGAAAATTCCTTGGTATTCAAAGCGGACAATGCGGCCCCCGTGAGTCAATTCTTCCGTAACAACAGCGCTGAGACGGCCATCACCAAAGCTAACGCGAGTGCCGACCTTGAGGCGTTTGGCAGGTTTTGCCAGAACTTCCCACTCGTCTCCATCAGTATTTTTGAGCAGGAGAAGTTCCACATGGCCTCCTGTCTCCTCTTTTTGACCATAGAGGCGGGCAGGGAGAACGCGGGTGTCGTTCATGACAAGGGCATCACCAGGTTCCAGCATATCAATAATAGAGTGGAAGTGTTTATCCTGCATTTCTCCCGTCTCACGGTTGACGATAAGGAGTTTAGAGGCATCTCGTTTTTCAAGGGGGGTTTGGGCAATCAATTCCTCTGGTAAGTGGAAATCAAAATCAGCTGTATTCATATATCTGTTCATTCTTTCTAAGTTCTAATCCTATCCATTATAACATGTTTCAAGTTTGGACGCTCTTTTTTTGAAAATTAAATCGTTTTCACTTGACAAAAATTGGTCTATACCATATAATAAATATAGACAGAAATGGAGGATGAAAAGATGAAAGTTATTAAAGTTGAAAACCAAGTTGAAGGTGGAAAAGTTGCTTTTGAGATTTTGAAGGAAAAATTAGCCAATGGTGCTCAAACATTGGGACTTGCGACAGGAAGCAGTCCACTTGAATTTTACAAGGAAATTGTTGAAAGTGACCTCGATTTTTCAAATTTAACCAGTGTCAACCTTGATGAGTATGTAGGCCTTGATGGCGACAATCCTCAGTCTTATCGTCACTTCATGCAAGAAAACTTGTTCAACCAAAAACCATTTAAAGAAAGTTTCTTGCCTCGTGGGGTTAAGGACAATGCTGAAGCTGAAGTTGAACGCTACAACCAAGTTTTGGCTGACCATCCAGTTGACCTCCAAATTTTGGGAATCGGTCGCAATGGACATATCGGATTTAATGAACCCGGTACTCCATTTGACAGTCAAACTCACCTTGTAGAACTTGACAAGTCTACTATTGAAGCAAACGCACGTTTCTTTGACAAGATTGAAGACGTCCCAACTCAAGCCATTTCAATGGGGATTAAAAATATCTTGGATGCCAAGTCAATCCTTCTATTTGCTTATGGTGAGTCGAAAGCAGAAGCCATTGCAGGAACAGTGTCTGGCCCAGTGACTGAGAACCTACCAGCAAGTAGCCTCCAAAATCACCCTGATGTGACCATCATTGCAGATGCTGAAGCGCTCAGCTTGTTAGAAAAATAAAAAAATGAACTCTTTCAGTTTCTCTATTTAATTGATGCTTTCAAGACTTGAATAAATGGCAAAAAAATCAAAATTAAACCGGATTTTTTCTTGACAATTATTCCTTTTACGTGTAGAATAGAATAGATCTTGAACTTGAAGGGAGTGAAAAAAATGTCTAAAACAGTAGTACGTAAGAATGAATCTCTTGACGACGCACTTCGTCGTTTCAAACGTGCGGTTACTAAAGCTGGTACTCTTCAAGAAACACGCAAACGTGAATTCTATGAAAAACCTTCTGTAAAACGTAAACGTAAATCAGAAGCAGCTCGTAAACGTAAAAAATTCTAATTAGAAATGAAAGGCTGGAGAAATCTAGTCTTTTTTCTTTTAATACTCTTCGAAAATCAAATTCAAACCACGTCAACGTCGCCTTGCCGTACTCAAGTACAGCCTGCGGCTAGTTTCCTAGTTTGCTCTTTGATTTTCATTGAGTATAAATAAATACTTCAAAGCCTGCAAAAATCTGAAACTTCTAAGGACAATTTGATATAATAGTAAAAAGAACTCGATTGAAGGAGGAAATGATGTCGGTTTTAGTAAAAGAAGTGATTGAAAAGCTTAGACTAGACATTGTCTATGGCGAACCAGAATTACTTGAAAAGGAAATTAATACCGCGGACATTACGCGACCTGGTCTTGAAATGACGGGCTATTTTGACTATTATACGCCTGAGCGGATTCAACTTTTGGGAATGAAGGAGTGGTCCTATCTCGTTTCGATGTCCTCTCACAACCGTTACCAAGTCTTGAAAAAAATGTTTCTACCTGAGACACCTGCGGTTATTGTTGCTCGTGGTTTGGTGGTTCCTGAGGAGATGCTAAAGGCAGCTAGAGAATGTAAGATTGCTATTTTAACTAGCCGTACGGCGACCAGTCGATTGTCTGGAGAGTTATCTAGCTATTTGGATTCTCGTTTGGCAGAACGTACCAGTGTGCACGGTGTCTTGATGGATATCTATGGTATGGGTGTCTTGATTCAGGGCGATAGTGGAATTGGTAAAAGTGAGACAGGTCTAGAGCTTGTCAAACGTGGTCACCGCTTGGTAGCAGATGATCGCGTAGACATCTTTGCCAAGGACGAGATTACCCTTTGGGGTGAACCGGCTGAAATCTTGAGACACCTGATTGAAATTCGTGGGGTTGGGATTATCGATGTTATGAGCCTCTACGGTGCGAGTGCCGTCAAGGATTCTTCACAAGTCCAGTTGGCTGTTTATTTGGAAAATTACGATACACATAAAACTTTTGATCGTCTTGGAAACAATGCAGAGGAACTTAAAATTTCTGGCGTAGCCATTCCTCGTATCCGCATTCCAGTTAAAACAGGTCGTAATATTTCTGTTGTGATTGAGGCTGCTGCCATGAATTATCGTGCCAAGGAAATGGGCTTTGATGCGACTCGTTTGTTCGAAGAACGCTTGACCAATCTCATTGCTCAAAACGAGGAGGTGCCTAATGTTTGATCCAATTGCGATTCATCTAGGCCCTCTAGCCATTCGTTGGTATGCCTTGTGTATTGTGACAGGCTTGATTCTTGCGGTTTATTTGACCATGAAAGAAGCACCTAGAAAGAAGATCATACCAGACGATATTTTAGATTTCATCCTGATAGCTTTTCCTTTGGCTATTTTAGGAGCACGTCTCTATTATGTTATTTTCCGTTTTGATTACTATAGTCAGAACTTGGGAGAAATTTTTGCCATTTGGAATGGTGGTTTGGCTATTTACGGTGGTTTGATAACTGGGGCTATTGTACTCTATATCTTTGCTGATCGTAAACTCATCAATACTTGGGATTTCCTAGATATTGCGGCGCCTAGTGTCATGATTGCCCAAAGTTTGGGTCGCTGGGGTAATTTCTTTAACCAAGAAGCTTATGGTGCAGCAGTGGATAATTTGGATTATCTACCTGGCTTTATCCGTGACCAGATGTATATTGAGGGGAGCTACCGTCAGCCGACCTTCCTTTATGAGTCACTATGGAATCTGCTTGGCTTTACCTTGATTCTGATACTCAGACGAAAATGGAAGAGTATCAGACGAGGTCATATCACTGCTTTTTACTTGATTTGGTATGGTTTCGGTCGAATGGTCATCGAAGGCATGCGGACAGATAGCCTTATGTTCTTTGGTCTTCGAGTGTCTCAATGGCTATCAGTTGTCCTTATCGGTCTCGGTATTTTTATCATTTTTTATCAAAATCGAAAGAAAGCCCCTTTCTATATTACAGAGGAGAAAAACTAAATGTTAGAAGTTGCATATATTCTTGTAGCCCTTGCTTTGATTGTATTTTTAGTGTATCTAATCATTACTGTACAAAAGCTTGGTCGTGTTATTGACGAAACAGAAAAGACAATTAAAACCTTGACTTCAGATGTGGATGTGACCTTACATCATACCAATGAATTGCTGGCTAAGGTCAATGTCTTGGCAGATGATATCAATGTCAAGGTGGCAACAATTGATCCACTCTTTAGTGCCGTTGCAGATTTATCTCTATCTGTTTCAGACCTCAATGACCATGCGCGTGTCTTGAGTAAGAAAGCTTCATCAGCTGGTTCAAAAACACTCAAGACTGGAGCAAGTTTGTCAGCTCTTCGTCTTGCAAGTAAATTTTTCAAAAAATAAAAAAGGAGAATTCTTATGGGTAAACTATCCTCAATCCTTTTAGGAACCGTTTCAGGTGCAGCTCTTGCCTTGTTTTTAACAAGCGACAAGGGCAAACAAGTTTGCAGTCAGGCTCAAGATTTTCTAGATGATTTGAGAGAAGATCCTGAGTATGCCAAGGAGCAGGTCTGTGAAAAACTGACAGAAGTCAAGGAGCAGGCTACAGATTTTGTTCTTAAAACCAAAGAACAGGTTGAGTCAGGTGAAATCACTGTTGACAGCGTACTTGCTCAAGCTAAATCATGTGCTCGTCAAGCGACAGAAGCATCAAAAGATCGATTCAATAATCTCAAGGAGCAATGGCAAGAAAAAGCCGAAACTCTTGATGAATCAGAAGAGATTGTTATTGATATAACAGAAGAATAAACCATCACCATCTCTGGACGGACTATATGTCTGGGGATGGTGATTTTTTTCTCGTAGCCTGTCTTTGTGGTATAATAATTACTATGCAGAAAAAACCAACGTCAGCCTATGTGCACATCCCGTTTTGTACCCAGATTTGTTATTATTGTGACTTTTCAAAAGTTTTTATCAAGAATCAGCCAGTAGATAGTTATTTGGAACATCTGTTAGAAGAGTTTCAATCTTATGATATTCAAAAATTGCGAACTCTCTACATTGGTGGTGGGACACCAACAGCTTTGTCGGCTCCACAACTGGAAGTATTACTGGATGGCTTGACTAAAAACTTGGACTTGCCTGTTTTAGAAGAGTTGACCATTGAAGCCAATCCAGGCGACTTGGATACAGACAAGATAGCTGTTTTGAAAAACTCGGCTGTCAATCGTGTGTCGCTAGGTGTGCAGACATTTGATGACAAGATGCTGAAAAAGATTGGGCGCAGTCATTTGGAGAAGGATATTTATGAAAATATTGACCGTCTGAAACTGGCTGGTTTTGGCAATATCTCCATCGATTTGATTTATGCGCTGCCAGGTCAGACTATGGAGCAGGTCAAGGAAAATGTGGCTAAGGCCATTGGACTGGATATTCCCCATATGAGTTTGTATAGTTTGATTTTAGAAAACCATACGGTCTTTATGAACCGTATGAGACGAGGGAAATTGCCTCTGCCTAAGGAGGAACTAGAAGCTGAGATGTTTGAGTACATCATTGCTGAGCTGGAGCGAGCTGGTTTTGAGCATTATGAGATTTCTAATTTCTCCAAGCCCGGTTTTGAAAGTCGCCACAATCTCATGTACTGGGACAATGCCGAGTATTATGGTATCGGTGCGGGTGCTTCAGGTTATGTGAACGGGGTACGTTATAAAAACCACGGTCCTATCCGCCACTATCTCAATGCGGTAGAGGCAGGAAATGCTCGGATAACAGAAGAACACCTGAGTCAAAGGGAGCAGATGGAAGAAGAAATGTTTCTAGGACTCCGAAAGAAATCTGGGGTTTCTATGGCGCGATTCGAGGAAAAATTCGGACGATCCTTTGATGGACTTTATGGAAAAATTGTCAGGGACTTGACACAACAAGGTCTTATGCAGATCGATGGTGATCGTGTCCGAATGACAAAGAGAGGTCTCTTTTTAGGAGACACCGTAGCAGAACGATTTATTTTGGAGTAGAACAATGGGTTTAACTTATCAGATGAAAATGAAAATTCCTTTTGATATGGCGGATATGAATGGTCATATCAAACTTCCAGATGTGATTTTGCTGTCCCTGCAAGTATCAGGTATGCAATCGATTGAGCTGGGAGTCAGTGACAAGGACGTCTTGGAACGCTACAATCTGGTCTGGATTATCACGGATTATGAGATTGACGTGGTACGTTTGCCTCGCTTTGCTGAGGAGATTACGATTGAAACGGAAGCCTTGAGCTACAACCGTCTTTTTTGCTATCGTCGCTTCACTCTCTATGATGAAGCAGGTCAAGAAGTGATTCGTATGATGGCAACCTTTGTTCTCATGGACCGCGATAGTCGGAAAGTTCATGGAGTCGAAGCGGAAATTGTTGCTCCTTACCAGTCTGAGTTTGATAAAAAACTCATCCGTGGGCCAAAGTATACAAATCTAGAAAACCCGATCAGTAAAGACTACCATGTTCGTTTTTACGACTTGGATATGAATGGTCATGTCAATAATAGTAAATACCTAGATTGGATTTTTGAGGTTATGGGGGCCGATTTTCTAACCAACTATATTCCAAAGAAAATCAATCTCAAGTATGTTAAAGAAGTGCGACCAGGTGGCATGATTGCCTCAGCTTATGAACTCAAGGGACTAGAAAGCAAGCATCAGATTATCAGTGATGCCGAAATCAATGCCCAAGCTATGATTACTTGGCAAGAAATTGAAGCGCATTAGAAAGGACGATATGGCTTATAAAGGTTATTTAATTGATTTAGACGGAACCATTTACAAGGGGAAGGACCGGATTCCAGAGGGAGAGGCTTTTGTGCATGAATTGCAAAAACGAGAGATTCCCTATCTCTTTGTGACCAACAATACAACTCGTACTCCTGAGAGCGTTCAAGAAATGTTGGCTAAGAATTTTAATATCAACACGCCTTTATCAACTGTCTACACGGCAACTTTGGCAACCATCGACTATATGAATGACTTGGGACTTGAAAAGACCGTCTATGTTATCGGAGAATCAGGTCTCAAAGAAGCCATCAAGGCGGCTGGTTATGTGGAAGACAAGAGAAATCCTGCCTATGTGGTAGTTGGACTGGACTGGCAAGTGGACTATGAAAAATTTGCCAAAGCAACTCTTGCGATTCAAAAAGGCGCCCACTTTATCGGAACCAACCCTGACCTCAACATCCCGACAGAACGAGGGCTTTTGCCAGGTGCTGGTTCACTGATTACGCTACTTGAAGTAGCAACACGAGTGAAGCCTGTTTATATTGGAAAACCAAATGCTATCATTATGGACAAGGCGGTTGAGCACTTAGGTTTAGAACGTGAAGAGTTGATTATGGTTGGAGATAACTATT
The DNA here is from genome assembly GCF_002096895.1 of Streptococcus mitis. GTDB lineage: Bacteria > Bacillota > Bacilli > Lactobacillales > Streptococcaceae > Streptococcus > Streptococcus mitis_AH. The sequence goes on from NZ_NCVI01000018.1 coordinate 59,277, forward strand.
TGACTGATATTCGAGCTGGGATTGATAATGGCATTCCAACGCTCTTGGTGACGACAGGTTTTACCAAGTCAGAAGAAGTGGCAGACCTGCCAATCGCACCTACTCATGTAGTTTCTAGTCTAGCGGAGTGGGATTTTGATGAAAACTAAACTGACCTTTTGGGGCTCTATGCTCTTTCTCCTCTCCCTCTCAATCCTTATGACTATTTATCTGGCTTGGATTTTCTATCCGCTGGAAGTTCAGTGGCTGAACTTAACGAATCGGGTCTATCTAAAATCAGAAACTATTCAATACAACTTTCATATCTTGATGAATTACCTGACCAATCCTTTTAGTCAGGTCTTGCAGATGCCTGATTTTCGTTCGTCAGCTGCTGGGCTACACCATTTTGCAGTGGTCAAGAACCTCTTTCACCTGGTTCAATTAGTTGCCCTTGTGACACTACCAAGTTTCTATTTTTTTGTGAAAGGAATTGTGAAAAAGGGATTTTTATCTTTATTCAGTAAGGGGCTTTTGACTCTAGTAGTCTTGCCTGTTCTGATTGGTCTCGGGGGAGTTTTGATTGGTTTTGACCAATTCTTTACTCTTTTCCATCAAATTCTCTTTGTGGGAGATGATACCTGGCTTTTTGATCCAGCCAAGGATCCTGTTATTCTGATTTTGCCAGAGACCTTTTTCCTTCATGCCTTCCTCCTCTTTTTTGCCCTCTATGAAAGCTTCTTTGGCTATCTTTATCTGAAAAGTCGTAGGAAATAATACTAAAGATATTCTTATTTTGCATAAATCAATTAGGTATGTGATTCGAAACTATTGTCAAGAATGAATTAATCAAATCCAAAAAGAGTTAATCGTTCGCAAACAGTCTATTTTTCTTGAAAAAATAGGCTTTTTTTCTAAAAATCTCTAGTCAAGCGCTTTATTTTTTTGTATAATAGAAGTAGCAAAGTATAGATAAGAAGAGAAAAGCATGATTACACTATTTCTATCACCGAGCTGTACTTCATGTCGTAAGGCGAAGGCCTGGTTAGAAAAACATAAGGTGCCCTTTGAGGAGCACAATATTATGACCAGTCCTTTAACGAGAAAAGAATTGCAACACATTCTTTCCTTGACCGAAAATGGTACTGATGACATCATTTCAACTCGTTCAAAAATTTTTCAAAAATTAGATATTGATGTAGAAAGTATTTCGGTATCAGAATTGCTTCATTTGATTGAGCAGTACCCTAGTCTTTTGCGTCGTCCCATTATTATTGATGCCAAACGCATGCAAATTGGTTTTAATGAAGATGAGATTCGTGCTTTTCTCCCTCGTAGTTACCGTAAGCAAGAACTAAAAGAAGCAAGAATGAGAGCTGGTATTAGTTAATGAACAAACAGTATAGTTACCCACTAGATTTGTCGTGGAGCACTGAAGAACTTGCTTCAGTGCTTTCTTTTTTTAATGATGTTGAAGCTGCCTATGAAGGCAAGGTAGAGGCTAAAAAGTTACTGGACTCCTATAAGGGATTCAAAGCGGTCGTGCCAAGCAAGAGCGAAGAAAAACGTTTGGGACGAGAATTTGAAACAGTTAGTGGCTATTCGCTTTATCGAGCAGTTCAGACTGCCAAGGAAAAAGGGGAAGGGAAGATTTCTCTTGGAAAGTAAATTTGAATTTGCTAAAGAGCTTGTCAATAAGGCGGGTCAGTACATTCTTGACCATATGCAGGAAGACTTGTGTGTTGAAACCAAGTCCTCTCCAACAGATTTGGTGACCAGACTGGACAAGGAAGTTCAGGAACTCTTGGTTAGTGAGATTTTGTCTCGTTATCCTGAGGATAAGATTTGTGCTGAAGAAGGGTGTCTGCGAGCCTCGGTTAAAGAGGGTAAGGTTTGGGTCATTGATCCCATCGATGGGACCAATAATTTTGTGGCCCAGCAGGAAGATTTTGCTGTCATGATGGCTTATTTTGAAAATGGTCAGGGACAGTTTGGTCTGATTTATGATGTGGTCAAAGGGGATTGTTACCACGGTGGTGGGGAATTTCCAGTTTGTCTAAATGATAGGCCCCTAGCTCCCTTTAAAGCAAAACCACTTGGAGATTTCCTTATTGCAGGGAATAGTGGTATGCTGGAAACCAATGAATGGGGTCTGGCTGATTTGGGTCGAGCGGTCCTCGGTGTACGTGTCTATGGGAGTGCGGCCATTAGTTTTGCCAAGATTTTGTCAGGGCGTTTGTTGACCTATGTCACCTATCTGCAACCATGGGATTATGCCGCTGCAAGTATTTTAGGGGAAAGTCTGGGCTATCGGGTTGTGACCCTATCTGGTCAACCGCTTGATTTTCAAACCAGACAACCGGTCATGATGTTACCTCTTGAGATGCAGGAGGAAATTCAGTCCTATATTTACGAAAGGAAAAGAACTTAGATGCAATTTCCAGAAGGATTTGTTGAAAAATATGAAGAGATATTAGGAGATGAGGCAAGAGATTTTCTTGCCTCTTTTGAGGAGGAAGCGGTTTCGGCTTTTCGGATCAATCCTTTAAAAGAAGCGACAGTTTCCTTTCCTGATGCCATTCCTCAAACTCCTTGGGGCCACTATGGGAAGGTTTCAGGGAAATCGCCTGAGCATGCTACAGGGTTGGTTTATTCGCAAGAACCCGCTGCTCAGATGGTTGCTCAGGTAGCCCAGCCCAGCCCTGGTATGAAGGTCTTGGATTTGGCAGCTGCACCGGGTGGTAAATCAACTCAATTAGCAGCCTATCTAGCAGGGGAGGGTCTCCTTGTTTCCAATGAAATTTCAAGCAAACGGGCTAAGATTTTAGTAGAAAACATGGAGCGCTTTGGAGCGACAAATATTGTGGTGACCAATGAATCTGCTGACCGTTTGGCCAAGGTTTTTAAGGGCTATTTTGACCTCATTGTCCTTGATGCCCCTTGCTCTGGTGAAGGGATGTTCCGTAAGCAACCAGATGCTATGGACTATTGGAGTCTTGATTATCCGAGTCAATGTGCAAGTTTGCAAAGAGAAATTCTAGCGGATGCGGTGACCATGCTAGCTGAAGGTGGTCGCTTGGTTTATTCAACCTGTACCTGGGCTCCCGAGGAAAACGAGGAGATTGTCAATTGGCTACTGGAAGAGTATGATTTTGACTTGCTGCCAGTTGAACATATCAATGGAATGGTAGCTGGTATTGACCTGCCAGAAACGGCTCGGATGTATCCTCATCATTTTAAGGGAGAGGGGCAATTTGTAGCCCATTTGCAATTTAAAGGTGAAAATCCCGCCCCTAAATTTAAGGTAAGTAAGAGCAATCTCAGTCGTGAACAAGTTATCTTGTGGCAGGAATTTGCCCAAAAACATTTGAAGGTCAATCTACCGGGTATCTTGCAGACTTTTGGAGACCAGCTTTATCTCTTGCCAGAACTCTTGCCAGATTTAGGAAAACTCAAGATTGCTCGGAATGGTCTGCATTTGGGTACTTTTAAGAAGAAACGCTTTGAACCCAGTTTCGCTCTTGGTCTAGCCTTGAAACCGAGTCAGGTCAAGCAGTCAGTTGAAATTGACCAAGAAGCGTTTGTAAAGTATGTGGCTGGAGAAACCGTTCAGCTGGCGGAAAGTCTGCCAAATGGTTGGTACCAAGTTTTGGTTCAAGGCAATGGTTTGGGCTTTGCTAAGGTGACTGGAAATGTTTTGAAAAATTATTTTCCTAAAGGCCTCAGATTCAAGTGAAAATGCTAGTCAAAGTAGCTTGTCTATGTTATAGTGGAAGTATGGATTTTTTTCAAATTATCTTTCATTTTAAGTCAAAATTGGTGGAGACGGTAACTAAGCAAATTTCTAGTTAAACCAAGCTAATACTCTTCGAAAATCAAATTCAAACCGCGTCAACGTCGCCTTGCCGTATATATGTGACTGACTTCGTCAGTCTTATCTACAACCTCAAGGCGGTGCTTTGAGCAGCCTGCGGCTAGTTTCCTAGTTTGCTCTTTGATTTTCATTGAGTATAAGAACTTTAGTTGGCTCCCAATTATCAAAAGAAAAACATAAATAAATAGTTGAAAAAATTCACAGCATTCACCATTATTTTCAAGGAGAAAAACAGTGAAAAAAAGGAAAAAACTCGCTCTATCCCTTGCGGCTCTTTTGCTGGCAGCTTCTTTGGCGGGATGTGCTAGCTGGATTGATCGTGGAGAATCCATGACAGCTGTTGGTTCAACGGCTCTTCAGCCCTTGGTCGAAGCAGCAGCAGATGAATTTGGCTCTATGCACGTTGGAAAAACAGTCAACGTCCAAGGTGGAGGATCTGGTACAGGTCTGTCTCAGGTTCAGTCTGGAGCCGTTGATGTAGGAAATTCAGACGTATTTGCCGAGGAAAAAGACGGTATCAACGCATCCGCTCTAGTGGACCATAAGGTAGCTGTAGCGGGCTTGGCAGTGATTGTAAACAAAGAAGTTGACGTTGAAAATCTGACAACTGAACAACTCCGTAGCATCTTCACAGGTCAAGTAACCAACTGGAAAGAAGTCGGTGGGAAAGACCTAGCCATTTCCATAATCAACCGTGCGGCAAGTTCTGGTTCGCGTGCAACCTTTGATAGTGTTATCATGGATGGTCAATCTGCCGTGCAGAGTCAAGAACAGGATTCAAATGGGATGGTCAAAAACATTGTTTCCCAGACACCAGGAGCCATTTCTTACCTAGCCTTTGCCTATGTGGATGACTCAGTTAAACGTATGAAGTTGAATGGCTATGAGCCGACTGCAGAAAATGTTACAAGCAATAACTGGCCTTTGTGGTCTTATGAACACATGTACACCCTAGGTCAACCAAATGAATTGGTGGCCGAATTTCTCAACTTTGTCCTCTCAGATGAAGCGCAAAGTGGAATCGTTAAGGGAATGGGCTATATTTCTGTCAAGGAAATGAAGGTTGAAAAAGATGCTGTAGGAACGGTGACAGCACTAGAAGGGAGTCACTAATGAATCAAGAAGAATTAGCTAAAAAATTACTTTCTCCCTCAAAGAACTCGCGTCTAGAGAAATTAGGAAAAGGCTTGACCTTTGCCTGTCTGTCTTTGATTGTCATCATTGTGGCTATGATTTTGATTTTCGTAGCCCAAAAAGGTTTGTCGACCTTCTTTGTCAATGGGGTTAATATCTTTGATTTCCTTTTTGGACAAACTTGGAATCCTTCAGGTAAACAATTTGGTGCCCTTCCCATGATTTTGGGCTCCTTTATTGTCACAATCCTATCAGCCCTTATCGCAACTCCTTTTGCTATCGGTGCGGCAGTCTTTATGACCGAAGTCTCACCAAAAGGTGCTAGAATCTTGCAACCAGCTATTGAATTGCTAGTTGGGATTCCTTCAGTCGTATATGGATTTATCGGTTTGCAGGTCGTAGTTCCTTTTGTCCGCAGTGTCTTTGGTGGAACTGGTTTTGGGATTTTGTCAGGGATTTTCGTTCTCTTTGTCATGATTTTACCGACGGTAACCTTTATGACAACCGATAGCTTGCGTGCGGTGCCTCGTCACTACCGCGAAGCTAGTTTGGCTATGGGGGCCACTCGTTGGCAAACCATCTGGCGCGTGACCTTAAAGGCAGCACGTTCAGGGATTTTCACCGCAGTAGTCTTTGGGATGGCGCGTGCCTTTGGTGAGGCCTTGGCCATTCAGATGGTGGTCGGAAACTCAGCCGTTGTCCCAACTTCATTGACAACACCTGCTGCGACCTTGACTTCTGTGTTGACCATGGGTATCGGAAATACCGTTATGGGAACAGTTGATAATAACGTTCTCTGGTCACTGGCCTTAGTCTTGCTCTTGATGAGTTTGGCCTTCAACAGTGTGATTAAATTGATTACGAAAGAAAGAGGAAAGAAAAACTATGCACGCTAAGAAATTAGATAAAATTGCAACAGCTGTCCTCTACTCGATTGCAGGGATTATTGTGGCCATCTTGGCATCCTTGATTCTCTATATCTTGGTTCGTGGTTTGCCCCACATTTCTTGGTCTTTCTTGACTGGCAAATCATCTTCTTACCAAGCTGGTGGAGGGATTGGAATTCAGCTTTATAATTCCTTCTTTCTTTTGGTCATTACCTTGATTATCTCTGTCCCCTTGTCTATGGGAGCTGGGATTTTTCTAGCTGAATATGCCAAAAAAGGTCCTGTGACCAACTTTGTCAGAACCTGTATTGAAATCTTGTCTTCACTGCCATCAGTGGTTGTAGGTCTCTTTGGATACTTAATCTTTGTAGTTCAGTTTGAGTATGGATTTTCAATCATTTCAGGTGCCTTGGCCTTGACAGTCTTTAACCTGCCTCAGATGACTCGTAATGTTGAAGATAGCTTGAAACACGTTCACCATACGCAGCGTGAGGCTGGTCTGGCCCTTGGGATTTCTCGTTGGGAGACTGTTGTCCATGTGGTCATTCCAGAAGCTCTTCCAGGTATTGTGACGGGGGTTGTCTTGGCCTCTGGTCGTATCTTTGGTGAGGCTGCTGCACTTATCTATACAGCAGGACAATCCGCTCCAGCTCTGGACTGGTCTAACTGGAATATTCTCAGTGTGACTAGCCCAATCTCTATCTTCCGTCAAGCAGAAACCTTGGCTGTCCACATCTGGAAAGTCAATAGCGAAGGAACCATTCCAGATGGAACTATCGTATCAGCAGGTTCTGCTGCAGTGCTCCTCATCTTTATCCTTATCTTTAACTTTGGAGCCCGCAAACTCGGAAGTTACCTACATAAGAAATTAACCGCTGCCTAAAGGAGAAGCCATGTCAAAATATAATTGGGATGAAAAGCATATCATCACCTTTCCTGAAGAGAAAGTGGCCCTCTCTACTAAGGATTTACATGTTTACTACGGTAAAAAAGAATCCATCAAGGGCATCGATATGCAATTTGAAAAAAATAAAATTACAGCCTTAATTGGCCCATCTGGATCAGGAAAATCGACCTACCTACGCAGTCTCAACCGGATGAATGATACCATTGATATTGCCAAGGTAACAGGTCAAATCCTCTATCAAGGAATTGATGTCAACCGTCCAGAAATTAACGTTTATGAGATGCGTAAGCACATCGGAATGGTCTTCCAACGCCCAAATCCCTTTGCCCAGTCTATCTACCGCAATATCACTTTTGCCCATGAACGTGCAGGGGTTAAGGACAAGCAAGTCTTGGATGAAATTGTGGAAACTTCTCTTCGTCAAGCTGCCCTTTGGGATCAGGTCAAAGACGATTTGCACAAGTCAGCCTTGACCTTATCAGGTGGTCAGCAACAGCGTCTCTGTATCGCTCGTGCTATTTCGGTTAAACCAGATATCCTCTTGATGGATGAGCCGGCGTCAGCTTTGGACCCGATTGCGACAGCTCAGCTGGAAGAAACTATGTTGGAATTGAAGAAGGACTTTACCATCATCATCGTGACCCACAGTATGCAGCAGGCTGCGCGTGCTAGTGACTACACAGGATTTTTCTACTTGGGTGACTTGATCGAGTACGATAAGACCTCTAATATTTTCCAAAATGCCAAACTACAGTCAACCAATGACTACGTAACAGGACACTTTGGATAGAAAGGAAACAGTATGACAGAAGCGATTTTACAGGTGTCAGACCTGTCCGTTTACTACAATCAAAAGAAGGCCTTGAATAGTGTTTCCCTATCTTTCCAACCTAAGGAAATTACAGCCCTGATTGGTCCATCTGGATCAGGGAAGTCAACCCTCCTCAAGGCTATTAACCGCATGGGGGATCTCAATCCAGAGGTAACCACAACTGGTTCGGTGGTTTACAACGGCCACAATATTTACAGCCCACGTACAGATACAGTTGAATTACGTAAGGAAATCGGTATGGTTTTCCAACAACCAAACCCTTTCCCTATGTCTATCTACGAAAATGTTGTTTACGGGCTTCGTATCAATGGAGTTAAGGATAAGCAGGTTCTGGATGAGGCGGTTGAAAAAGCCTTGCAACGAGCTTCTATCTGGGATGAGGTCAAGGACCGCCTGCATGATTCAGCTATCGGGCTTTCAGGTGGACAACAGCAACGTGTCTGTGTTGCCCGTGTCTTGGCAACCAGTCCTAAAATCATTCTCTTGGATGAACCGACTTCAGCTTTGGACCCTATCTCGGCCGGTAAGATTGAGGAAACCTTGTATGGTCTAAAAGATAAATACACCATGCTCTTGGTTACACGTTCCATGCAACAAGCCTCTCGTATTTCTGACAAGACAGGATTTTTCCTAGATGGAGATCTGATCGAGTTTAACGATACCAAGAAGATGTTCCTCAACCCACAACACAAGGAAACAGAAGATTATATTTCAGGAAAATTTGGATAAGGAGATAAATGATGTTACGTTCTCAATTTGAGGAAGATTTAGAGAAATTGCACAACCAGTTCTATGCTATGGGACAAGAAGTGCTGTCCCAAATCAATCGTACAGTGCGTGCCTTTGTTACGCATGACCGTGATTTGGCCAAAGAAGTCATCGAAGACGATGCAGAAGTAAACGAATACGAAGTGAAATTGGAGAAGAAATCATTTGAAATGATTGCCCTACAACAACCCGTTTCTCAGGACTTGCGTACTGTTTTGACAGTCTTGAAGGCTGTATCTGACTTGGAACGTATGGGTGACCATGCTGTTTCCATTGCCAAAGCGGCAATTCGTATGAAGGGGGAGCAACGTATCCCAGCTGTTGAAGAAGAAATCAAGAGAATGGGGCGCGATGTCAAGAACTTCGTTGAAGCAGCCCTTGAACTCTATCTCAATGGTTCAGTAGACCAGGCCTATGAAGTAGCAGCCATGGATGAAAAAATCAACCATTACTTTGATAGCATTCGTGATTTGGCTACAGAAGAAATCAAGAAAAATCCAGATGCCATCGTTACAGGTCGTGATTATTTCCAAGTGATTGCTTTCTTGGAACGTATTGGAGACTATGCTAAAAATATCTGTGAATGGGTTGTTTACTTTGAAACAGGTAAGATTGTCGAACTATAAAATAGATTTATTCTGTATAAAAAGGAGCTCGAAATCAACTGACAGCTCCTTTTCTTGAATGAAAAAAATATTTTTAAGATAAAAATTCAAAAAAATACTTGACAAGTAACTTGGATAGCGTTATAATTATACAAAATTAACAGAGAGGTTGTTTATTTATGAAATCAAAAAAATGGATATTTGTTTTATGTAGTTTTCTTGCAAGTTTCTTCTTAGTAGCTTGCCAGTCGGGTTCTAATGGTTCTCAGTCAGCTGTTGAGGCCATTAAGCAAAAGGGGAAATTAGTTGTGGCGACTAGTCCTGACTATGCACCTTTTGAATTCCAATCCTTAGTTGACGGAAAAAACCAGGTAGTCGGTGCTGATATTGATATGGCCCAAGCTATCGCTGATGAACTTGGGGTGAAGTTGGAAATTTCAAGCATGAGTTTTGACAATGTATTGACCAGTCTTCAAACTGGTAAGGCTGACCTAGCGGTTGCAGGAATTAGCGCTACTGATGAGAGAAAAGAAGTATTTGATTTTTCAATTCCTTACTATGAAAACAAGATTAGTTTCTTAGTTCGTAAGTCTGATGTAGAAAAATACAAGGATTTAACTAGCCTTGAAAGTGCTAATATTGCAGCCCAAAAAGGGACTGTTCCAGAATCTATGGTCAAGGAACAATTGCCAAAAGCACAGCTGACTTCCCTAACCAATATGGGAGAAGCAGTCAATGAATTGCAGGCTGGAAAAGTAGATGCTGTTCATATGGATGAGCCTGTTGCCCTTAGTTATGCTGCTAAAAACGCGGACCTAGCTGTCGCAACTGTCAGCTTGAAGATGAAGGACGGCGAAGCTAATGCAGTTGCCCTTAGAAAAAATAGTGCTGATTTGAAAGAAGTGGTGGACAAGGTTATCCAAAAACTTAAGGATGACGGTACCTACCAAAAATATCTTGAAAAGGCGGCAAGCCTAACAGAAGTTGAACAATAAGAAAAAAGCAGAGTTGGAAGTTATTCCAATTCTGCTTTTAAATAGTTTAAAACCTTTTCCAGATTTTCTAAGGATACCTTGGCAAATTGATAAGGGCAGGCATCCAAGTAAGCCTCCTCAAAGAAATCCAATTTCAGCTGACTGTGTTTTAGGCTGGCGATTTTAGGATACTGTCTGAGATCGAGCAATAAACCATCGTGTAGGGGATAATGAGGAAGGGGACAAGGTGTTTTAGTTAAGCTTTTCTCAAGTTGTTTTTGGTAGTCTTCCTGATTGGATAAGCGAGCTAGACGGTTTTTCTCAAACAATTGACTGTCGATATAGAGTGACAGGGCTTTTTGCATGATGAGGTTGCTATCGTAGTCTAGGATATTTTTGTAGGCCACAAAGGCTTCTTTGATAGCATTTGGCAGAATGAGTGCCGTAATCCGCAGGGCTGGAAAGAGGCTGGTTGAGAAGGACTTGATATAAATGACGCGCTCCTCTGTATCCAGATAGTGGAAGGTCTGGCCCTTTTTAGAGTCCAAATCCCCCAGATAGTCGTCCTCTACGATATAAACACCATACTTGGCAGCTAAGTCAAGAATAGCTCGTTTTTCCTGCTCTGAATAGGAATGCCCCAGAGGATAGTGAAAACGAGGAATGGTATAGAAAAACTTAATTTTTCCAGTCTTGAAGTGGCCTTCCAGCTCTTCCAAGTCAATCCCATCAATGCCTCGTTCAATCGTTTGATAGTCCAGACCTTGAGCAATCAAGAGGCGATTCATCCGATGGTAGGTCGGCTGTTCCACCAAGATTTCCTTGGCTTGGCTAGGAAAGGATATTTGAGAAAGAATAAACAAGGCTTGTTGGGTTCCAGAAGTCAGTACCAGTTGGTCAGCCTTGCAGTAGAGAGCTTGGTCAAAGAGGAGTTTATGAATGGATTGTCTTAAGTCTTCTAATCCTTCTTGGTTATCATAGTAGTTGAAGAGGTAGTTTTCCCGGCCAATCAAGGTTTCATTGACACAGAGTCGGAAATCGTCATAGGCACTGGCATGTTCGTCAGTGACTTCGATTTCTAGATCCTGGTGTTGCCCTTGTTCTAGGACATAGTAGCCACTCTGGGGCTTGGCATAGAGGTATTGTTCGTGCCGTAATTCCAGAAGGGCTCTCTGAATGGTGTCCTTGCTACAGTGAAAGTCAAGGCTCAGTTGACGGATAGAAGGCAGGCGGCTACCCGTTGGAAAGCGTCCAGACTCGATACTATTTTTCAGATAAGCTACGACCTCTTGGTACTTGCTTTGTTTCTTCATTCCAGACCTCCCTTGATTTTGTTACATTGTACCTTTTTTTTTCTTTCTTGGCAATGTCTAGTGTGATTCTCTCGTTCACATCTAGGGGCAAATGTGGTATACTTAGGAGTAAGATTTATAGAATAATACTCTTCGAAAATCTCTTCAAACTACGTCAGCTTCGCCTTGCTGTAGATATATGCAACTGACTTCGTCAGTCTTATCTACAACCTCAAAGCAGTGCTTTGAGCAACCTGCGGCTCGCTTCCTAGTTTGCTCTTTGATTTTCATTGAGTATAACAGACAAGAAAGTGAATGGATAAGAACGTGCAGGAACCAGTGAAATTATTTCAATACAATACCCTTGGAGCCTTGATGGCTGGCCTTTATGGTGGTACCATGACAGTAGGAGAATTGCTAGAGCATGGTGACCTTGGTTTGGGAACCTTGGATTCCATTGATGGGGAATTGATTGTCTTGGATGGCAAGGCTTATCAGGCCAAAGGATCAGGAGAGCAACCAGAAATTGTAGAAGTATCACCAGATGCTCTCATTCCTTATGCAGCAGTAGTACCGCATCAAGCAGAGGTCATTTTCCGCCAGCGGTTTGAGATGACAGACAAGGAATTGGAAGAGCGAATCGAGTCTTATTATGACGGGGAAAATCTTTTCCGCTCTATCAAGATTCGTGGGGAATTTTCACATATGCATGTGCGTATGATTCCCAAGTCGACACCAGAGACCAAGTTTGCTGATGTCGCAACCCATCAACCTGAATATCGTCGTGACAATGTGGTGGGAACCATCGTTGGTTTCTGGACGCCAGAGATTTTCCATGGAGTTAGTGTGGCAGGCTACCATCTGCACTTCATCTCAGATGACTTGACCTTCGGTGGGCATGTCATGGACTTTGTCATCAAGGAAGGGATTATCGAGGTGGGAGCGGTTGACCAGTTGGACCAACGTTTTCCAGTCCAAGATCGTCAATACTTGTTTGCTAAGTTCAATGTTGACGAGATGAAAAAAGATATTGAAAAGGCGGAATAGGAGAAGAAAATGACCATTCATATCATTATTACCATGTTGCTGTTGCTGGCTTTCTTGATAGGAAGCATTTGGTATGCCAAAAAGAAACACCAGATTAATCTAGCTGTCTTGGGCTTGGGGGCTGTTGCCTTCTTTGTCTCTTCACAGATTTTAGAAAAACTGGTGCATATCTTGGTTTTACATCCTCAAAAAGACGGTAGTATTGCCCTCTTGCGAGACCATCCGCTTGTCTATATCATCTATGGCCTAGCCATGGCAGCATTTTTTGAGGAAACTGCTCGTCTTATTTTCTTCAAATGGTTGGAGAAAAAGAGAAGTTTGGAAAAGGCAGATGCCTTGGCTTATGGATTGGGGCATGGTGGCTTGGAGTTGATTTTCCTAGGTCTTACTAGTTTGATTAATCTCTACATCGTTCTCTCAGCAGTTCAAACTCAGAATCCACAGGTCATGCAATTGCTGTCTGAAAATATGTTAAAAACCATTCAGTCACTTTCTGTCTGGCAGATTTATTTGCTTGGTTTTGAGCGAATTTTGGCTCTAGGTTTCCAATTGCTTTTGACTGTTTGGGTTTACCAAGCTGTTCGCCAGAAGAAATGGATTTATCTCCTAGCAGCCTATGGCCTACATGCCTTCTTTGACCTGGCACCATCTCTAGCCCAAGTTGGCTGGCTTACAAGTCCAGTCTTAGTTGAAGTCATTCTACTAGTTGAACTGATCCTAGTTGCCTATGGAACCAAGGCTATCTTTTGCAAAAAATCATAAGAAAAAGGGGGAAACCTCTTTTTTTGTTTAAAATAAGCCCAAGATTTTTTTAGGGTCGTCAAATGGTCTTAAAAATGGTATAATGGAATGAATTTTGTAAAAGGAAGAGTGTCATGTCAGTAAAAGAAAACATGCTTGAAATCTTAGAAGGGATTGATATCCGTTTCAAAGAACCCTTGCATAGCTATAGTTATACAAAAGTAGGTGGAGAGGCCGATTATTTGGTCTTTCCACGAAATCGTTTTGAGTTGGCGCGCGTTGTTAAATTTGCCAATCAAGAAGACATCCCTTGGATGGTTCTTGGAAATGCCAGCAATATCATCGTTCGTGATGGTGGAATTCGTGGATTTGTCATCTTGTGTGACAAGCTCAATAATGTTTCTGTTGATGGCTATACTATTGAAGCAGAAGCTGGTGCCAACTTGATTGAAACAACTCGCATTGCCCTTCGTCATAGTTTGACTGGCTTTGAGTTTGCTTGTGGCATTCCAGGGAGCGTCGGTGGTGCTGTCTTTATGAATGCGGGTGCCTATGGTGGCGAGATTGCCCACATCTTGCAGTCTTGTAAGGTTTTGACCAAGGATGGAGAAATCGAGACCCTGTCTGCCAAAGATTTGGCTTTTGGGTACCGCCATTCAGCCATTCAAGAGTCTGGTGCAGTTGTCTTGTCAGCTAAATTTGCCCTTGCTCCAGGAAGCCATCAGGTTATCAAGCAAGAAATGGATCGTTTGACGCATCTACGTGAACTCAAGCAACCTTTAGAATATCCATCTTGTGGTTCGGTCTTTAAGCGTCCAGTAGGTCATTTTGCAGGTCAATTAATTTCAGAAGCTGGCTTGAAAGGCTATCGTGTCGGTGGCGTAGAAGTGTCAGAAAAACACTCAGGATTTATGATCAATGTTGCTGACGGAACGGCTAAAGACTACGAGGACTTGATTGAGTCTGTTATCGAAAAAGTCAAGGAACACTCTGGCGTCACTCTTGAGAGAGAAGTCCGTATTTTAGGTGAAAGCAAGTAGGAAGCTGTAGTTGAAAAGCTGCTACTATGTCATGGAAAGGGGGTGAAAGCCTATCGTCAGTGCAGAAGAATGTAGGCAGTTCAATCTCCTACACGAGGTAGTAGCGGCCTGACAGAGCCTTGATCTGTTAATCTATGAAAAAGAAGGAATAAATGACAATTGAAAAAACCAATTATTGAATTCAAAAACGTCTCAAAAGTTTTTGAAGACAGCAACACCAAGGTTCTCAAAGATATCAACTTTGAGTTGGAAGAAGGGAAGTTCTATACTCTTCTAGGCGCGTCTGGTTCAGGGAAATCAACTATCCTTAACATCATTGCAGGTTTACTGGATGCTACGACTGGAGATATTTTGCTGGACGGTGTTCGTATCAACGACATCCCAACCAACAAGCGAGACGTCCATACGGTCTTCCAATCCTATGCCTTGTTTCCACATATGAATGTGTTTGAAAATGTTGCCTTTCCACTCCGCTTGCGTAAAATTGACAAGAAAGAAATCGAGAAACGCGTAGCGGAAGTTCTCAAGATGGTTCAGTTAGAAGGTTACGAAAAACGTTCCATCCGTAAACTCTCTGGAGGACAACGTCAGCGTGTGGCTATTGCACGTGCCATCATCAACCAACCCCGTGTGGTTTTGTTGGACGAGCCTTTGTCAGCGTTGGACTTGAAATTAAGAACAGATATGCAGTATGAGCTGCGTGAACTGCAACAACGATTGGGAATCACCTTTGTTTTTGTTACTCACGATCAGGAAGAAGCTTTGGCTATGAGTGACTGGATTTTTGTCATGAATGATGGCGAGATTGTCCAGTCTGGAACGCCAGTGGACATCTACGATGAGCCAATTAACCACTTTGTTGCCACCTTTATCGGTGAGTCAAATATCTTGCCAGGAACCATGATTGAGGACTACTTGGTTGAGTTTAACGGCAAACGCTTTGAAGCGGTCGATGGTGGGATGAAGCCGAATGAACCTGTCGAGGTCGTGATTCGTCCAGAGGACTTGCGTATTACCCTTCCTGAAGAAGGCAAGCTCCAAGTTAAGGTCGATACCCAGCTTTTCCGTGGGGTGCACTATGAAATTATCGCCTATGACGAACTTGGGAATGAATGGATGATCCACTCAACCCGTAAGGCCATCGTGGGTGAGGAAATCGGTCTGGACTTTGAACCAGAAGACATCCATATCATGCGTCTCAACGAAACTGAAGAAGAGTTCGATGCTCGTATCGAAGAATACGTAGAAATTGAAGAGCAAGAAGCAGGTCTGATCAATGCAATCGAGGAGGAAAGAGATGAAGAAAACAAGCTCTAAACTCTTTGTAGTGCCCTACATGCTTTGGATTGCCCTCTTTGTCCTGGCACCCTTGGTCTTGATTTTCGGACAATCCTTTTTCAACATCGAAGGCCAGTTCAGTATAGAAAATTATAAATCTTACTTTGCTTCACAAAACTTGACCTACCTCAAAATGAGCTTTAACTCCGTGCTTTATGCAGGAATTGTGACCTTTGTGACCCTCCTTATCAGCTATCCAACAGCCCTCTTTTTGACCCGTCTCAAGCACCGTCAACTCTGGCTCATGTTAATCATTCTGCCGACATGGATTAACCTGCTCCTCAAGGCCTATGCCTTTATCGGGATTTTTGGTCAAAATGGCTCTATTAACCAATTTTTGGAATTTATCGGAATTGGTTCGCAGCAGTTGCTCTTTACCGATTTCTCCTTTATCTTTGTCGCAAGCTACATCGAGCTTCCCTTTATGATTTTGCCGATTTTCAATGTCTTGGATGATATGGATAACAACCTCATCAATGCCAGCTACGATCTCGGTGCGACCAAGTGGGAAACCTTCCGCCATGTCATCTTCCCTTTATCGATGAATGGTGTGCGAAGTGGAGTTCAGTCTGTCTTTATCCCCAGCTTGAGCCTCTTCATGCTGACCCGTTTGATTGGTGGGAACCGTGTTATTACGCTGGGAACGGCTATTGAACAGAATTTCCTAACCAATGACAACTACGGTATGGGTTCAACCATCGGTGTAATTCTCATCTTGACTATGTTCATCACCATGTGGGTGACCAAGGAAAGGAGAGAACGATGAAAAAAATTGCCAACCTTTATCTGGGACTAGTCTTTCTTGTCCTCTACCTGCCGATTTTTTACCTGATTGGTTATGCCTTTAACGCAGGCAACGACATGAATAGTTTTACAGGCTTTAGTTTGAGTCATTTTAAAACCATGTTTGGCGATGGTCGCCTTATGTTAATTGTGACCCAGACCTTTTTCTTGGCCTTCCTGTCAGCCTTGATAGCGACCATTATCGGGACTTTCGGCGCTATTTACATCTACCAGTCTCGTAAGAAATACCAAGAAGCCTTTCTTTCACTCAATAATATCCTCATGGTTGCGCCCGATGTTATGATTGGTGCCAGCTTCTTGATTCTCTTTACCCAACTCAAGTTTTCACTTGGCTTTTTGACTGTTCTATCTAGTCACGTAGCCTTCTCCATTCCTATCGTGGTCTTGATGGTCTTACCTCGACTCAAGGAAATGAATGGCGATATGATTCATGCGGCCTATGACCTTGGTGCCAGTCAATTTCAGATGTTCAAGGAAATCATGCTTCCTTACCTGACTCCGTCTATCATTGCAGGTTATTTCATGGCCTTCACCTATTCACTGGATGACTTTGCCGTGACCTTCTTTGTAACGGGAAATGGCTTTTCAACCCTATCAGTCGAGATTTACTCTCGTGCTCGCAAGGGGATTTCCTTAGAAATCAATGCCCTGTCTGCCCTCGTCTTTCTCTTTAGTATTATCCTGGTTGTTGGTTATTACTTTATCTCACGTGAGAAGGAGGAGCAAGCATGAAAAAACTCTATTCATTTTTAGCAGGAATTGTAGCCATTATCCTCGTCTTGTGGGGAATTGCGACGCATTTAGATAGTAAAATCAATAGCCGAGATAGTCAAAAACTGGTTATCTACAACTGGGGGGACTATATAGATCCTGAACTCTTGACTCAGTTCACAGAAGAAACAGGAATCCAAGTCCAGTACGAGACTTTTGACTCCAATGAAGCCATGTATACCAAGATCAAGCAGGGTGGAACGACCTACGATATTGCCATTCCTAGTGAATACATGATTAACAAGATGAAGGACGAAGACCTCTTGGTACCGCTTGATTATTCAAAACTTGAAGGTCTTGAAAATATCGGACCAGAGTTTCTCAACCAGTCCTTTGACCCAGGCAATAAATTCTCTATCCCTTACTTCTGGGGAACCTTAGGAATTGTCTACAATGAAACCATGGTAGATGAGGCTCCTGAGCATTGGGACGACCTCTGGAAACCAGAGTATAAGAACTCTATCATGCTCTTTGATGGGGCGCGTGAGGTATTGGGACTGGGTCTCAACTCCCTCGGCTACAGCCTCAACTCCAAGGATACCCAGCAGTTGGAAGAAACAGTGGACAAGCTCTATAAATTGACTCCAAATATCAAGGCCATCGTTGCCGACGAGATGAAGGGTTACATGATTCAGAATAACGCTGCTATCGGAGTGACCTTCTCTGGTGAAGCCAGCCAAATGCTAGAAAAAAATGAAAACCTACGCTATGTGGTACCGACTGAGGCCAGCAACCTTTGGTTTGACAATATGGTCATTCCAAAAACCGTGAAAAACCAAGATGCCGCCTATGCCTTTATCAATTTTATGTTGAAACCTGAAAATGCTCTCAAAAATGCAGAGTATGTCGGCTATTCAACTCCAAACCTACCAGCTAAGGAACTGCTCCCAGAGGAGAAAAAAGAAGACAAGGCCTTCTATCCAGATGCTGAAACCATGAAACACCTAGAAGTTTATGAGAAATTTGACCATAAATGGACAGGTAAATACAGCGACCTCTTCCTACAGTTTAAAATGTATCGGAAGTAGGAGTTAGCAGTTACGAAACGAATCAGTCAAGCTGGTTCGTTTTTTATAGAAGTCATTTTTTTCAGCCATATATTTTTCTATTCTAGTTGCTTATTTGCTTGCCCAGTAGTATACTAAGTTTAACCTTACAGAAAGCGGTAAGAAATAATGAAAATGTCTACTTTTTTCAAAAAAAGTTTCTGATCAACCTTTTTGACTGTTCAGCAAACATATATACTATTTTATCTAAAGGATGGTTTGGATCGACAATACCTAACAACTGAGTCTATATATTTGGTGATAGGAAACTTTATATTTGCAAATATTTGCGTAGCTATCTTTAGCAATTCGAAAACTTGGGATAAAAAGAAAAATGGCAGTAAGAAAAAGTATATTCTGAAAAAGTAATCTGAGATGTAGGGAATTGGTCTGATTCAATGGAGATGATTTCCAGTTGACGCAAGCTTAAAAAAACGTTATAATAAGAAAGTTGAGAATTGATTTTCAGTTATCTTAGTCCAGAGAAATGGCGGTGCTGCGAGCCATCTAAGCTAGAAAGTCATGCTACTCAATCATACAATTGCATAAGAATAAGAGAATGACAAGTTCATTGAATGAAGGTGGTACCGCGGTTTTTCGCCCTTCGTGATATGAGCTTGTCTTTTGGTTTTTGGAGGTGTTGATGAAAACATTTCTTGTCAAACAAAAGTTTCGTCTTGGAGGCGAACGCTTCGCTATCAAGGATGACAGGGGAGAAATCGCCTATCAGGTAGAGGGATCATTTTTTAAGATTCCTAAAACTTTTACCATCTATGATGCTAATGGTGAACAGGTCAGTCAGATCAGTAAAGAAATCTTGACCTTGCTTCCTCGTTTTGAGATTCAGCTTCGAGATGGCTCGAGTTTTGTCATTCGTAAGAAGTTGACCTTCTGGCGAGATAAGTATTAGTTTGATAATCTAGGTCTTCGTATCGAGGGCAATATCTGGGATTGGAATTTCAAATTGCTGGATGATCGTGATCAACTGATTGCTGAAATTAAGAAGGAACTCTTCCATCTGACCTCTACCTATAGCGTAACGGTTCTTGAGGACGCTTATGCAGATCTAGTCATTTCCCTCTGTGTCGCGATTGACTATGTGGAAATGCTGGAAAGCCAATCACATTAAACAAGTAAATAAGGAGACAATATGAAACAACTATCTAGTGCACAAGTACGCCAAATGTGGCTTGATTTCTGGGCGACCAAAGGTCACTCAGTAGAACCATCAGTGAGCTTGGTTCCTGTAAATGACCCAACTCTTTTGTGGATCAACTCTGGGGTAGCAACTCTTAAGAAATATTTTGACGGGACTATTATCCCAGAAAATCCACGTATTACCAATGCGCAAAAGGCTATCCGTACCAACGACATCGAAAACGTAGGGAAGACAGCACGTCACCATACTATGTTTGAAATGTTGGGGAACTTCTCTATCGGAGATTACTTCCGTGACGAAGCTATCACTTGGGCTTATGAGCTTTTGACCAGCCCAGAATGGTTTGACTTCCCAGCTGAAAAACTTTACATGACTTACTATCCAGATGATAAAGATTCTTACAACCGCTGGATTAAAGTGGGAGTGGACCCAAGTCACTTGATTCCAATCGAGGACAACTTTTGGGAAATCGGTGCGGGACCTTCTGGACCGGACACAGAGATTTTCTTTGACCGTGGAGAAGCTTTTGACCCAGAAAATATCGGTCTTCGCCTTCTTGCAGAAGATATCGAAAACGACCGTTATATCGAAATCTGGAACATCGTTTTGTCACAATTTAACGCAGACCCTTCCGTTCCTCGTAGCGAATACAAGGAATTGCCACACAAGAATATTGATACGGGCGCTGGTTTGGAGCGTTTGGTGGCCGTTATCCAAGGGGCTAAGACCAACTTTGAAACGGACCTCTTCATGCCGATCATCCGTGAAGTGGAGAAATTGTCTGGTAAGGTTTATGACCAAGATGGCGATAACATGAGCTTTAAGGTTATCGCTGACCACATCCGTTCACTTTCATTTGCTATCGGTGATGGTGCCCTTCCAGGAAATGAAGGTCGTGGTTATGTCCTTCGTCGTTTGCTCCGTCGTGCTTCTATGCATGGTCAAAAATTGGGAATCAACGAGCCTTTCCTTTACAAACTCGTTCCAACTGTTGGTAAAATCATGGAAAGCTACTACCCAGAAGTGCTTGAAAAACGTGACTTTATCGAAAAAATCGTTAAGAGCGAAGAAGAATCATTTGCTCGTACCCTTCACTCAGGTCAACACTTTGCCCAAGGCATTGTAGCTGACTTGAAAGAAAAAGGCCAATCTGTCATTGCTGGTTCAGATGTATTCAAACTTTATGACACTTATGGATTCCCAGTTGAATTGACTGAAGAAATCGCTGAAGAAGCTGGCATGACTGTAGACCGTGAAGGATTTGAAGCAGCCATGAAAGAACAGCAAGAACGCGCGCGTGCATCAGCTGTCAAGGGTGGCTCAATGGGTATGCAAAATGAAACCCTTCAAAACATCACTGTAGAAAGTGTCTTCAACTACAATGCTAGCCAATTATCTTCTAAATTGGTGGCTATCGTGGCTGATAATGCAGAGGTAGAAGCTGTATCAGAAGGAACTGCCTCACTTATCTTTGCGGAAACGCCATTCTATGCTGAAATGGGTGGACAGGTCGCTGACCACGGACAAATCTTGGATGAGTCAGGTAAGGTTGTGGCTACTGTGACAAATGTTCAAAAAGCACCAAACGGACAAGCCCTTCATATAGTTGAAGTCCTTGCACCACTTACCTTGAACCAAGAATATACCTTGGCAATCGATACTAATCGTCGTCACCGTGTTATGAAAAACCACACTGCGACTCACTTGCTTCACGCTGCCCTTCATAATATCCTTGGAAACCACGCAACACAAGCAGGATCTCTTAACGAAGTTGAATTCCTTCGCTTTGACTTTACACACTTCCAAGCAGTAACTGCAGAAGAATTGCGTGCGATTGAACAGCAAGTCAACGAAAAAATCTGGGAAGCTCTTGAAGTGAAGACAGTTAAAACGGATATTGACACTGCTAAAGAAATGGGTGCTATGGCCCTCTTTGGTGAGAAATACGGTAAAGAAGTCCGTGTTGTTACTATTGGTGACTACTCTATCGAGCTTTGTGGTGGTACTCACGTTGGTAACACTTCTGAGATTGGCCTCTTCAAGATTGTCAAAGAAGAAGGTATCGGATCAGGAACTCGCCGTATCTTGGCAGTGACTGGTAAGGAAGCCTTTGAAGCCTACCGTGAACAAGAGGACGCTCTTAAAGCTGTCGCAGCAACCTTGAAAGCACCTCAACTTAAAGAAGTACCTCACAAGGTAGAAGGACTTCAAGAACAACTTCGTCAATTGCAAAAAGAAAATGCTGAGTTGAAAGAAAAAGCCACAGCTGCAGCCGCAGGCGATATCTTCAAGGATGTGAAGGAAGTCAATGGTCACCGTTACATTGCTAGCCAAGTATCTGTATCTGATGCTGGTGCTCTTCGTACTTTTGCGGATAACTGGAAACAAAAAGACTACTCTGATCTTCTTGTCCTAGTTGCCGCTATTGGTGATAAAGTCAATGTCCTTGTAGCAAGCAAGACAAAAGACCTTCATGCAGGAAACCTTGTCAAAGAATTAGCACCAATCGTCGATGGACGTGGTGGTGGTAAACCAGACATGGCCATGGCAGGAGGAAGCAACCAAGCTAAGATCCAAGAATTGTTGGATGCAGTAGCAGGTAAATTGTAAGAAAATAAAGATCTATCCATTTGGGTAGGTCTTTTTGTGAATAGAAAAAAGCCAAATCTGATTGGATCTGGCTTTATAATCAATGGCAATTAGATTGTATTGGCAGTCCAGACACTTACCGAAGCAGCTGAGACTGGAAATTGTCCATAACCTTCCTCATCAATTGTAACTTGACCTTGGTGGTTTTCAAGTAAATCTACAAAGGTTTGGTTAGCCCATTCTTGGCCGACAAACATTGACTTGCTGTTTTCTTGGTCATTTGAGATAAGAACTGCGATTGGGGATTGATGTTCAGCACCTGAACGTACCCAACCGATACAGTTAGGATCATCAAAGTAGTCTGTTTGCTCTCCATAGGCCAAATCTTTTCGGATGGCTAGGAGGCGGTCAAGGCCTTCTTTGAAATCTTGTTGAGCATACTGCCCTGAAATCCCATAGTAGTCTCCGTAAAAGACACATGGAAGGCCGTCTTGGCGTAATAGAATGAGGGCATAGGCTGCTGGTTTGAACCATTCTTTAACAGTAGATTCAAGAGCCTGACCACGTTGGGTATCGTGGTTGTCGACAAAGGTTACAGCCTTGTAAGGTTTGAGCTCAACCAAGCTATCTGTGAAAATACCACGAAGATCATAGTTTGCGCCAGCTTGACTGGCTTCAAAGAGATTCTGGTGGAGACGAACATCGACAAGGTCAAAGCGTTCTTCCGTTTTTTCAAGATAGTCCAGATTGGCTTCCTTGTCAGGATTCCAAAATTCACCAAAAACATAGAAATCCTCACCGTATTTTTCCTTCATATCACGGATAAAATTGCTCATGAAGAAAGAGTCAATGTGTTTAACGGCATCCAAGCGGAAACCAGCTACACCAGTCGTTTCCATGAACCAGTCAGCCCAGTCATAGATATTTTGGATGACTTCAGGATGTTTAAAGTCTAGGTCGGCATACATGAGGTAGTCGTAGTTACCGTTTTCATTATCGACCAATTCCTCATTTGCCCAACCCTTGTTGTCTCCTTGAATCAGATAAATCCCAGACTTTCGGCGTTTGGCATCATAGTCTGTACCAGTGAAGTGGTACCAGTGCCAGTGGAAGTCATTGTAGGTATCTTGGCGACCATCGAAGGTAAAGCTAGTCCAGCCATTGATGGTGAAGGGTTCCCCAAGTTCAACTGTACGGTCTACAGGATCCACTTCAATAACCTGAAAGGCTTCCATGTGATCAGCAGCAGCCTTGTGATTGAGCACCACATCGGCCATAGGTTGAAT
Organism: Streptococcus mitis; assembly: GCF_002096895.1. GTDB lineage: Bacteria > Bacillota > Bacilli > Lactobacillales > Streptococcaceae > Streptococcus > Streptococcus mitis_AH. The sequence goes on from NZ_NCVI01000018.1 coordinate 82,350, forward strand.
TCCCTGTGCTTTTAGAGCTTGAATGGCTTGAAGATAGTCTTCTTTGAAACCATACTTGGTGCGGACAGTACCTTTTTGATTAAACTCGCCTAGGTCGAATAAGTCATAGACCCCATAGCCGACATCTTTTTCATTGGTAGCCTTGAAGGCTGGTGGCATCCAGACATGGCTGATACCGAGATCAGCTAGGTGTGGAGCATCTTCAGCCAGACGCGTCCAGTGCTGGCCGTCATGGGGCAGATACCATTCAAAGTATTGCATGAGTGTTTGATTTTGCATGATGTTTCCTCTTACTTGTCAATCTTGTTCTTTATTCTATCATAAAGTATCGGTTAGCTCAAACGTTTGCGTAAAACTGAATAATAAGTTTTTGACTATTTTATATAAAATGTTGATTTTTAAAATAAAAGCGCTATAATTATAGTGAATTACATAGATAAAGAGAGGAGATTTCTCATGATTGAATTTCAAAATGTTAGTAAGTTGTATGGTGATAAAGAGGCCTTGAGCAATCTCAATCTGCAGATTGAAAATGGAGAGATTATGGGCTTGATTGGCCATAATGGGGCTGGAAAATCGACCACTATAAAATCCTTAGTCAGTATCATTTCACCCAGCAGTGGTCGTATTTTGGTAGACGGTCAGGAGTTATCGGAAAATCGTTTAGCTATTAAACGAAAGATTGGCTATGTAGCAGACTCGCCTGACTTATTTTTACGCTTAACGGCCAATGAATTTTGGGAATTGATTGCTTCATCCTATGATCTGACTAGCTCTGACTTGGAGGCTAGTCTAGCTAGGCTATTGAACGTTTTTGATTTTGCTGAAAACCGCTATCAGGTTATTGAAACCCTTTCTCACGGAATGCGTCAGAAAGTCTTTGTCATCGGAGCACTCTTGTCCGATCCCGATATTTGGGTCTTGGACGAACCCTTGACAGGTTTGGATCCCCAGGCTGCCTTTGATTTGAAGCAAATGATGAAGGAGCATGCGCAAAAAGGCAAGACGGTCTTGTTTTCAACTCATGTCCTAGAGGTAGCCGAGCAAGTCTGTGATCGGATTGCCATTTTGAAAAAGGGGCATTTGATTTATTGTGGTAGCGTAGAGGACTTGAGAAAAGACCATCCAGACCAGTCTTTAGAAAGTATCTATCTTAGCCTTGCTGGTAGAAAAGAGGAGGTTTCAGATGCGTCTCAAAGTCATTAAAAAATTAGTTGATATCAATATCCTCTATTCATCTCAAGAAGCTAATCTGGCTAACCTACGAAAGAAGCAAGCTAAAAATCCTGGAAAAAAAGTAAATGTTTCCGCTAGAGTCCTAAGTTCTTACATTTTTTCTAGTCTCTTGATGCTTTTCATGTTTATAAATATAGCCTTTCGTTTTCCTTTTGATAAAATACCTGTTTATTTTAGTTTTATGGTTGCTATTTTACTAGTGATTGCCTTTTCAACTTCTTTAACTGCCTTTTACAATGTCTTTTATGAGAGTAAGGACTTGGTATCGTATAGGCCTTATGCCTTTAAAGAATCAGAGATTATAATTGCTAAAGGACTGTCTGTCCTCTTGCCAGCTCTGCCTGGAATTGTACCAATCCTAGCTTATTTTCTAGTCCTCTACATTAGGCTAGCACCTTCTCTTTGGCTTGGCTTGCCTTTGATGCTACTGTCCTTGGCTCTATTATTTGTTTCTGTGGCTCTAGTGATGGTAGTGGCAGTGCATTTCTTGGCTCAAACTGCGCTTTTTAGAAAGTATCAGTCTATTTTTTCGAATGTGATGATTGGGATAGGAGTTCTCACACCTTTAATATTTGTCTTCTTTCTACAGTCGACTTCTAGAGGTATAGGTGATCAGACTAAAGAAATTCCACCTCTTCTTTATCCTATTCATCTCTTTTACAAAATAGCAGTGGAGCCTTTTTCGATAGAAGCCATCCTAGGTCTGCTCGCTTGGATAGCTTTAACTCTTTTCTTGCTTTACCTGACCAAAAAGAAGGTTTTGCCTCGTTTTTATGATGTGATCCTACTTAATAGTGAGGAGAAGGTCAAAAAAGAACGTCGCAGTAAGGAGGGGCTCTCAACTACTAAAAAGGGCTTTTTCCGTATGGTTTTACGCTACCACCTCACCCTTTTGGGACAGGGGACTGGCGTGATTACAGTGCTTTTTACAAGTGCTTTCCTTCCTTATCTCATGATGATCGGTCTGATTTCCAACATCCGAGATTCTCAGATAGTTCCAGACATTCATCCTCCATACTGGTTACCCTTGTTTTTTATAGGTCTCTTTCTAGCTGTTGTCAATAACAATATCACCAGCCTGCATTCAATTGCCTTATCCTTGGAGAGGGAAAATGTTGATTTTCTGAAGAGTTTACCCTTTGACTTTGCTCGTTATGTAAAAGTGAAATTTTGGATTATATTTGCTGTCCAGTCCTTTTTACCAGTTCTGACTTTACTTGGTCTTTCTCTATATTTAGGCTTGCCCATCCTTTCGATGATTTACCTTCTTGTAGTCTGGACCCTTGCCAGTGTCATCCTTTCTTGCCACCATTACTTTAAGGACGTTAAAAATTTGTCAACCAATTGGAGTAACATTACGGACTTGGTAAACCGTTCAAATCGTATAGTAGCAATTGTTTTGATTTTGGTTTATAGTGCAATCTTAATGGCCCTTGTAATAGGGAGCATATTCTTGGTTCGGTCTCTCTCCCCTATCCTTGCCATTAGCTTGGGAGTAGGAGCTCTTATCCTCCTGCTTGGTCTTGCTATTTTTAGCTATTATTATTACCTGTCACGCATATTGGCAGAAATAGAAAAAAGATGAGCTAGTTGATCGCTTGCTTGATAAATTTTATAAAAAGAAATGCTCCTCCAAGACGGAAGAGCATTTTTTATTGTGATTTTGATTCAGTTTCTGCAGACTCGGGGTGGAGTTCTTGGTAACTTGGAGCTTTGAAAAGGTCAGTACTGGTTTTACCTTGTCGTTGGCTAAAGAGGCTAGTTGACTGACTTCCCTTTTCCTGCTCAATCTTTTGCAGAATTGGTAAAGAATTGAGGTAAGAAATACTTTCTGTATCAACTTTTCCAAGATGATCTGCTTGGTAGAAACGTATCAAATCACCAGTTTGAATCTGGTCGCTGATTTTTAGCTGTTGACTAGCTGCTTGACGAACAATTTCTAGTTCAGTCTGAGCTTGTTCATCAAGATTGCTGATTTCAAGACCGCTCTCAGTGTAGTAGGTTCGTCCGTCATAACTGGTGTATTTTGGTGTGACGAAGGAATTGGCAGTTCGAAAGGCAATGATTTCTTGATGATCTGGAGACAGAAGGTCTTGGCCGACTTGAAGGAAGGAATTGGACTCAATACCAAGGAGGTGTTCGAGAGTCGGTAAGATATCGATTTGTCCACCGAAGGTATTGATGATTTGTCCCTTTTCATAGCCAGGCATGACCACCATAAAAGGCACTCGTTGCAACATGGCATTGTCGTAATTCGACCAGTTCTCAGAAGTCTTGCCAATCAAGGGAGCCAGGTCAGGATTGCGGGAGTTAGAAATTCCATAATGGTCTCCGTAGATGACGATGATGGATTTTTCATAGAGGCCACTTTCTTTGAGATAGTCAAAGAAGGCCTTGATAGCACTATCCAGATAGTTAGCTGTTTGGAAGTAGCCATTGATGGTTTCATCTTTGGTTTTAGCCAGTGGGAAACCAAGCTCATCGCCTGTTAGATTGCTAGCATAGGGATAGTGATTGGATACCGTGATATACTTAGCATAAAAAGGCTGCTGCAAGTGCTCTAGATATTGAATAGAATCTTTCATCATGATTTTATCATTTAAACCATATTGGAAAGAATTGCTACTGTCTTGCTTAGTAAAATAGGAAGCATCAAAGAAGTATTGGTAGCCCCATTGTTTATAGGTCGTATTTCGATTCCAGAAGGTCCCGATATTACCGTGAAAGACGGCACTCGATTGATAGCCGTTTTTTGATAGGATAAAAGGAGCTGCCTGCTGGGTATTGGTACCTCCATAGTTGACCATAAAGGAACCTTGATCAAGTCCAAACAAACCGGTCTCTAGCATGGTTTCTGCATCTGAGGTTTTACCAGCCTTGACTTGGTTAAAGATATTCGAAAAGGCTAGGGTTGATTGCGAATGGTAGAGTGAATTAAGGAAGGGAGTGACTTCATGCTCAGTTCCATCTATGTTAAGTTTATAGTCAAGCAGGAACTGTTGGAAACTCTCCAAGTGGAGATAAATCACATTTTTCCCTTTGGCAAGGCCAAAATAGTCTGGATTGGGCTTAGCAGAATGTTCTTGAATATAATCTGTGATAGGTTGAAGGTCGGTCTCAGAGGCCTTGGCACGTTCTTTGTTGGCACTATAGGATTGGTTGGCACTATAGCCTAAAAAGGCTGGCAAACTAAGGGCACGAACAATATAATAATTAGAAAATCCTCGTGACAGGAGATCGGGACGCTCAATTTCAGCCAAGAAAAGGTTAGCTGAAAAGAGCAGGGCTGAGAGTGCAGTGATAGCAACACTGGAGCGGAATTTGAAAGGTCTCCTATCCAGCTGGATGAGCTTTTTATAGAGAAGATAAGCCAGCAATGGGAAATCCATAAAATAGATGAAATCCCAAAAGCGCAGTAACTCTAGTTCTGCAGTACCAACAGACACCTTGCTGACCACCTTCATGGTATTAGCCGTGATAAAGTCGCTAAATTCTCGATAGTAAAAGACATTGGAATAGAGCCAAATGAATAAAAGGCTGTAAATAGCTATACTAAGACTGTAAAAGGCCTTGGTTGAGCGAGCATAGAGGGCTAGAGCCAGCAGGAGGAGTCCCAAAGGAAGGGGGTTGAAAAAGGCGATAAAGGCAAGATAATTTCCTTGCAGCTTGCCCAATTGAATATCTAAATTAAAGTCAACGGTATAGGCTAGTAAGGTTTTGAGCCAATAGAGGATTAAAAGGGTTAGGACAAAACCCAGTCTGGTACCCATGGCTTTTTGGATTTTGTTAAAATTGATTCTCACACAATTACTTCCTAAGTTTTTATTAGTATTAGTATACCATTTTTTAAAACTAGAGTAAAAAAGCAAGGGTAGTTTCTTTTTTGAGAATTGTCACAAAATTTGCTATAATAGGGACTATGAATAAAATAAGAGTCAGCAAAAGGGTTGAAAAAAAGCTTTCAAAGGGACTAGTTTTACTAGAAGCCAGTGATCTTGCAGATGTTCATCTCAAGGATCAGGAAGTAGAAGTTCATAGTCAAGATGGAAACTTTCTTGGTACTGCCTACCTTTCTCAGCAAAACAAGGGCTTGGGCTGGTTTGTTAGCACAGACAAGGTGACCTTCAATCAAGCTTTCTTTGAAGCACTGTTTAGACAAGCTAAAGAAAAGAGAAAAGCCTACTATCAAGACGAATTGACAACTGCCTTTCGTCTCTTCAACCAAGAGGGAGATGGCTTTGGTGGTATGACAGTGGACCTTTATGGCGACTATGCTGTCTTTTCTTGGTATAACTCTTATGTTTATCAGATTCGCAAGGTTATCTCAGAAGCTTTTAGACAGGTTTTTCCTGAGGTGTTAGGGGCCTATGAGAAGATACGCTTTAAGGGTTTGGACTATGAATCTGCCCATGTTTATGGTCAAGAAGCACCTGACTTTTTCACTGTTCTGGAAAATGGTGTTCTGTATCAAGTCTTTATGAACGATGGCTTGATGACAGGGATTTTCCTAGATCAGCATGAAGTTCGCGGTAGTTTAGTGGATGGGTTGGCTATGGGTAAATCCTTGCTCAATATGTTTTCCTACACAGCAGCCTTTTCAGTAGCTGCGGCCATGGGAGGAGCAAGCCAGACTACTTCGGTTGACCTAGCTAAACGTTCACGAGAATTGTCTCAAGCGCATTTTCAGGCAAATGCAATCAGCACAGACGACCATCGTTTTATAGTCATGGATGTCTTTGAGTATTTCAAGTATGCCAAGCGAAAAGGCTTGACCTATGATGTGATTGTCCTAGATCCGCCTAGCTTTGCTCGGAACAAAAAACAAACATTTTCTGTGGCTAAGGATTATCACAAGTTGATATCCCAGAGTCTTGAGATTTTAAATCCGGAAGGGATTATCATTGCCAGTACCAATGCTGCCAATGTTTCCCGCCAGAAATTTATAGAACAAATTGATAAAGGCTTTGCAGGAAGAAGTTACCAGATTTTAAACAAATACGGTCTTCCAGCAGATTTCGCCTATAATAAAAAAGATGAAAGTAGTAATTACCTCAAGGTGATTAGTATGAAGGTTAGTAAATGAAATTAATCGTTTCAGTAATGCCAAGAAGTTTAGAGGAGGCCCAGGCTCTGGATGCCACGAGGTACCTGGATGCCGACATCATTGAATGGCGTGCCGACTATCTGCCTAAGGAAGCGATTTTGCAGGTGGCTCCAGCGATTTTTGAAAAATTCGCAGGTCGTGAGTTGGTTTTCACGCTACGAACTCGCTCTGAGGGGGGAGAAATCGACCTTTCTCCAGAAGAATATATCCATCTAATCAAGGAAGTGGCGCAACTCTATCAACCAGACTATATTGATTTTGAGTACTACAGCTACAAGGATGTTTTTGAGGAAATGCTGGACTTCCCAAATCTTGTTTTGAGTTACCACAATTTCCAAGAAACACCTGAAAATATGATGGAAATCTTGTCAGAGTTGACGAGCTTAAATCCAAAACTTGTCAAGGTTGCAGTGATGGCTCACACAGAGCAGGATGTCTTAGACTTGATGAACTATACACGAGGCTTTAAAATCCTCAATCCTGAGCAGGAATATGTGACGATTTCTATGGGCAAGGTGGGCAAGGTCTCTCGTATCACTGCGGATGTGACAGGTTCTAGCTGGTCTTTTGCTAGTCTAGATGAGGCAAGTGCCCCAGGTCAGATTTCTTTAGCTAACATGAAAAAAATTCGGGAGATTTTGGATGAAGCTTGATGGCTATACACGTTTAGCTGCCGTTGTTGCCAATCCTATTAAGCATTCGATTTCCCCCTTTATCCACAATAGTGCCTTTGAGGCGACAGCTACCAATGGTGCTTATGTGGCTTGGGAGATTGAAGTGGCTGACTTGGCAGAAACAGTGGCCAATATTCGTCGCTACCAGATGTTTGGCATCAACCTGTCTATGCCCTATAAGGAGCAGGTGATTCCTTATTTGGATGAGTTGAGTGACGAATCGCGCTTGATTGGTGCGGTCAATACGGTTGTTAATGAGAATGGCAATTTAATTGGATATAATACAGATGGCAAGGGATTTTTTAAGAGCTTGCCTTCTTTTACAATTTCAGGTAAGAAGATGACCTTGCTGGGTGCAGGTGGTGCGGCTAAATCAATCTTGGCACAGGCTATTTTGGATGGTGTCAGTCAGATTTCTGTCTTTGTTCGTTCAGTTTCTATGAAAAAAACAAGACCTTACCTGAACAAGTTACAGGAGCAGACAGGCTTTAAAGTGGACTTGTATGCTTTAGAAGATGTTTCTGAACTGCAAGCAAGGATTGCTGAGTCGGATTTACTGGTCAATGCGACCAGTGTGGGCATGGATGGTCAATCATCTCCAGTTCCTGAAAGCATTGTTTTACCAGAAAATCTCTTGGTTGCAGATATCATTTACCAACCCTTTGAAACCCCATTTTTGAAGTGGGCTAGGATGCAGGGTAATCCAGCGGTCAATGGTCTGGGAATGTTGCTTTATCAAGCTGCTGAAGCTTTTCAACTGTGGACAAGCAAGGAAATGCCGACAGAAGAAATTTGGCAGTCTTTAGCAGAAAAATACCAATAAAGAAAGGGAGATTCTCCTATGAAAATCAGAATCGATATTCCTCATCATCCTTATGATATTCAGATTGAAAAAGGTTGTCTAGTTCAGGCTGGTCAATGGTTGCGAGAACTCTGGCAACCACAAAAGGTAGTCATTGTGACAGATAACCATGTAGCCTCTCTCTATGCAGAGAAGGTCAAGCTCAGCCTAGAAGATGCTGGTTTTCAGGTAGCAGTTTTTGACTTTTTAGAAGGGGAAGAAAGAAAGAATTTAACCACTGTCCAGAAAGTCTATGAATTTTTAGTTAAGCAAGGTCTGACTCGTAGCGATGGAATCGTGGCTCTTGGTGGCGGTGTCGTTGGGGACCTGGCTGGTTTTGTAGCCTCTACCTATATGCGGGGTATTCATTTTGTTCAGATTCCGACTAGTTTGACAGCCCAGGTGGATTCTTCTATCGGTGGAAAGACGGGCGTCAATACTCCATTTGCTAAGAATATGGTGGGGACTTTTGCCCAACCAGATGGGGTTCTGATTGACCCGCTTGTCCTTGAAACACTCGGAAAGAGAGAGTTGATTGAAGGGATGGGTGAGGTCGTCAAGTATGGCTTGATTGAGGATCCAGAACTTTGGCGAATCTTGACGGAGCTAGATGGTTCTGTAGAGAGCATTTTGGGTTATGCAGAGACTTTGATTGAACATTCTTGTCAGGTTAAGCGCAAGATGGTAGTTGAGGATGAGTTGGACAATGGTGTTCGCCTTTATCTCAACTTTGGCCACACTATTGGCCATGCCATTGAAGCGACGGCTGGTTATGGCAAGGTCATGCATGGTGAAGCTGTGGCCATGGGAATGGTTCAGATTTCCAAGGTTGCTGAGGAGAAGGGACTTATGCCAGCTGGCATTACCCAATCTATCACAGAGATGTGTCAGAAATTTGGATTACCTGTTGACTATGAAAACTGGGATGTTGACAAGCTTTATCAGGCTTTGACTCATGATAAGAAGGCGCGTGGCAATACCTTGAAATTGGTCTTGGTACCAGAGCTTGGTTCAGCGACCATTCACCCAGTTTCTCTGGAAGAGATGAAAGACTACTTGGTAAAATAAGGAGAGTGTATGAGATATTTAACTGCAGGAGAATCACACGGGCCTCGTCTGACAGCTATTATTGAAGGAATTCCAGCTGGACTTCCTTTGACAGCTGAGGATATTAATGGAGACCTTAAACGCCGTCAGGGTGGATACGGCCGCGGTGGTCGTATGAAGATTGAGAGCGACCAAGTTATCTTTACTTCGGGTGTTCGCCATGGGAAGACAACAGGGGCTCCTATTACCATGGATGTCATTAATAAAGACCACCAGAAATGGCTGGACATCATGTCTGCGGAGGACATTGAAGACCGCCTTAAAAGCAAACGAAAAATCACCCATCCTCGTCCAGGTCACGCAGACTTGGTAGGTGGAATTAAGTACCGTTTTGATGATTTGCGAAATTCCTTGGAACGTTCATCAGCTCGTGAAACCACCATGCGAGTGGCAGTCGGGGCTGTAGCCAAACGCCTCTTGGCTGAACTGGATATGGAGATTGCCAACCATGTCGTGGTCTTTGGTGGCAAGGAAATCGATGTTCCTGAGAATCTAACAGTCGCTGAAATCAAGCAACGAGCTGCCCAGTCTGAAGTTTCTATTGTCAACCAAGAACGAGAACAGGAAATCAAGGACTATATTGACCAAATCAAGCGTGACGGTGATACCATTGGTGGGGTTGTCGAGACAGTCGTTGGAGGTGTTCCAGTTGGCCTCGGTTCCTATGTCCAATGGGACAGAAAATTGGATGCGCGATTGGCCCAAGCAGTTGTTTCTATCAATGCCTTTAAAGGAGTGGAATTTGGTCTTGGCTTTGAAGCTGGTTACCGAAAAGGTAGCCAAGTTATGGACGAAATTCTCTGGTCTAAAGAAGATGGTTATACTCGTCGTACCAATAATCTGGGCGGCTTTGAAGGTGGTATGACTAATGGGCAACCAATCATTGTTCGTGGCGTCATGAAACCAATTCCTACTCTTTATAAACCACTTATGAGTGTGGATATCGAAACCCACGAACCTTACAAGGCAACCGTTGAAAGAAGTGATCCGACCGCTCTTCCAGCTGCAGGAGTGGTTATGGAAGCTGTTGTGGCAACGGTTTTGGCACAAGAAATCCTTGAAAAATTCTCATCAGATAATCTTGAGGAACTAAAAGAAGCAGTTGCTAAACACCGAGACTATACAAAGAACTATTAAGGAGTTCCTATGGCAAAAACAATCTATATCGCAGGTCTTGGTTTGATTGGAGCCTCTATGGCACTTGGTATCAAACGTGATCATCCAGATTATGAAATTTTAGGTTATAATCGCAGTCAAGCTTCGAGAGATATCGCCTTGAAAGAAGGCATGATTGACCGTGCGACGGATGATTTTGCCAGTTTTGCTCCTTTGGCAGATATCATCATCCTCAGTTTGCCAATCAAACAAACCATTTCCTTTATTAAGGAGTTGGCCGACTTGGACTTGAAAGAAGGTGTGATTATTTCAGATGCCGGTTCGACCAAGTCATCCATCGTAGATGCGGCGGAGCAATATTTGGCTGGCAAGCCTGTTCGCTTTGTCGGGGCCCATCCCATGGCTGGTAGTCATAAGACAGGAGCAGCTTCTGCGGATGTCAATCTCTTTGAAAATGCCTATTATATCTTTACACCTTCGAGCCTGACAAGTCCTGATACGCTTGAGGAAATGAAGGATCTGCTTTCAGGTCTCCATGCTCGCTTTATCGAGATTGATGCCAAGGAGCATGATCGGGTGACTTCTCAGATTAGCCATTTTCCTCATATTCTGGCTTCTAGTCTCATGGAGCAGACTGCGGTTTATGCTCAAGAACATGAGATGGCAAGGCGCTTTGCGGCCGGTGGTTTTCGAGATATGACCCGAATTGCGGAAAGCGAGCCGGGCATGTGGACTTCTATTCTCTTGTCTAATCGTGAAACTATTCTGGATCGAATTGAGGATTTCAAGGAGCGCTTAGATGAGGTTAGACAAGCCATCAGCAAGGGAGATGAGGAGCAGATTTGGAACTTTTTCAATCAGGCACGTGAGCAACGTCAGGCCATGGAAATCCATAAACGTGGCGGTGTAGACAGTTCTTACGATCTCTACGTTGATGTTCCCGATGAAGAAGATGTCATCTTGAGGATTTTGGAACTGCTACGTGGAACTTCCTTGGTTAACATCCATATCAACGAGGAAAACCGTGAGGATATTCACGGGATTCTACAAATTTCATTTAAAAACGCTCAAGACTTGGAAAGAGCCGAGCACCTCATAACAGAAAACACCGACTACACAGTCGTTGTCAAATAAGGAGAAAATCATGCCTAAAATAGAGCTTAAATTCATATTTGGTGTTATCTTTATTTCTTTTATCCTACTTAGTGCTTGTGCTGTTAAAAAAGATGTGAAAAGCAATTCAGAAGCAAGTGTCGAGACAAAAAACGAATCTTCCAAGAAGGAAACAAGTTCAGAGAAAACCAATTCAAAGTATGTAGACGATAGAATTATTAATGAGTTTATCAATAGCTATAATCAACATTCTAATAGCCCATTAGAAAATATCAAAAAAGGAAATATAAAAATAAAATATTTCGCATCAAGCTACGGATACTACTTGGAACTTTTACATGCAAATGATACTGATAAAATCAATGTAACAATTAATCAGACAAATGAAAATAGTGAATCTGGTGTTGCGGGAATGAAAGAAGTATTTTATGATATTGTTAAATCGATTGAATCATCCTTATCTGATGATGAGATAAATAACTATTTTGATAATCTTATGTCAAATGAAATAAAAACAGGTTCTAATTTAGGAACTTTGAAGATAGAGTATATACCAGATAAGGAATTAAGCAATGGACATTCAAGAGGTCATATAAAAGTGATTGCACAATAATAAAGACCACAGAGTGACTATTAATTTTAAAAGAAATAAATAAGGAGAAAATCATGTCAAATATTTACGATAGTGCAAACGAACTCAGTCGCGGCCTACGCGAATTAGCAGAATATAAGGCTGTTAAAGCAGCTAAAGATGCGATTGCAGCAGATGCTGAGGCAAGCAAAATCTTTACAGAATACGTTGCCTTTCAAGAGGAAATTCAAAAACTAGCACAGACAGGTCAAATGCCAGATGCTTCCTTCCAAGCTAAAATGGAAGGCTTTGGTAAACAGATTCAAGGAAATAGTCTCTTGTCAGAATTCTTTACCAAGCAACAACAATTGGCAATTTACCTTTCTGACATTGAAAAAATTGTTTTTGAACCAGTTTCAGAATTGCTAAAATAAGAAAATAACTATCATAAAGTCAGAAATTTTTAAGGAATTTCTGGCTTTTTATGATAAAATAGGTAAAAGTATTGCAAGTATGAGGTCCAGTATGAAACTAAAAACAAACATTAGCCACTTACACGGCAGTATCCGAGTTCCAGGTGACAAGTCTATCAGTCACCGTTCTATTATCTTTGGAAGTTTGGCTGAGGGTGAGACCAAGGTTTATGATATATTACGTGGTGAAGACGTTCTTTCGACCATGCAGGTTTTTCGTGACCTTGGTGTTGAAATTGAGGACAAAGATGGGGTTATTACCATTCAAGGTGTAGGCATGGATGGCTTAAAAGCGCCGCAAAATGCCCTTGATATGGGAAATTCTGGCACCTCGATTCGTCTGATTTCAGGTGTCCTTGCTGGTGCAGATTTTGAAGTAGAGATGTTCGGAGACGACAGTCTTTCCAAACGTCCTATGGATCGTGTGACCCTTCCACTGAAAAAAATGGGCGTTAGTATTTCAGGGCAAACCGAGCGAGACCTTCCTCCCCTTCATTTAAAAGGGACGAAAAACCTAAGACCTATTCATTATGAGTTGCCAATTGCCTCTGCCCAAGTCAAGTCAGCCTTGATGTTTGCAGCCTTGCAGGCCCAGGGGGAGTCCGTTATTATCGAAAAAGAATGCACCCGTAATCATACTGAAGATATGTTGCAACAATTTGGTGGTCATTTAAGTGTGGATGGCAAGAAAATCACAGTCCAAGGACCGCAAAAATTGACAGGACAAAAGGTGGTTGTTCCAGGAGATATTTCCAGTGCAGCCTTTTGGCTAGTCGCAGGTTTGATTGTTCCAAATTCTCGTGTGGTGCTTAAAAATGTGGGCATCAATGAAACGCGTACTGGTATCATTGATGTCATTCGCGCCATGGGTGGAAAATTAGAAGTTACTGAAATTGACCCAGTCGCTAAATCTGCAACCCTGACTGTTGAGTCTTCTGACTTGAAAGGAACAGAGATTGGTGGCGCTTTGATTCCACGCTTGATTGATGAATTGCCAGTTATCGCTCTACTTGCGACCCAAGCTCAAGGTGTCACAGTTATAAAGGATGCTGAGGAACTCAAGGTCAAGGAAACAGACCGCATTCAGGTTGTGGCAGACGCTTTAAATAGCATGGGTGCGAATATTACTCCTACAGCAGATGGAATGATTATCAAAGGAAAATCAGCCCTTCACGGTGCAAGAGTCAATACTTTTGGAGACCACCGTATCGGCATGATGACAGCTATCGCAGCTCTCTTGGTTGCAGATGGAGAAGTGGAGCTTGACCGTGCTGAAGCCATCAATACCAGCTATCCTAGCTTCTTTGATGATTTGGAGAGCTTGATTCATGGCTAAGGTATTACTAGGATTTATGGGGGCTGGTAAATCCACAATTGCTAGAGGATTGGACCTTAATTACCTTGATATGGATGCTCTGATTGAGAAGCGCCTAGGTATGTCCATTGCGGAATTTTTCGCTGAAATGGGAGAATCAGCCTTTCGTCAGATAGAGTCTGAAGTCCTAGCTGAGTTACTACAAACAGACCAAGTTGTGTCAACTGGTGGGGGCGTGGTCATTTCTAAGCGAAATCGTGACTTACTCAAGACAAATTTTGATAACATCTACCTGAAAGCTGATTTTGAAACGCTTTATCAACGTATCGCATCTGATAAGGACAATCAGCGTCCGCTTTTTCTAAAGAATAGCAAGGAAGAACTTGCAGCTATTTTCCAAGAAAGACAGGCTTGGTATGAGGAAGTGGCCAGTCGGGTTTTGGATGTGACCAAACTAAGTCCAGAGGAAATTATAGAGGAACTGAGATGAAAATTGCTTATCTAGGTCCCAAGGGATCATTTTCACACCACGTAGTGCAGACAGCTTTTCCTCATGAGGAATTGCAGGCTTTTGCCAACATTACAGATGTCATTAAGGCCTATGAGCAAGGCTTGGTGGACTATTCTGTGGTGCCAGTTGAAAATTCTATCGAGGGTAGTGTTCATGAAACCTTGGACTATCTTTTTCATCAGGCTCGCATCCAAGCAGTGGCAGAAATCGTTCAGCCCATTCATCAGCAGTTGATGGTGGTTCCAGGTCACACTAAGATTGAAAAGATTTTTTCACATCCACAGGCTTTGGCTCAAGGAAAGAAATTCATCGATGAACAATATCCAGAGGTCCAAATTGAGGTAACAGCTAGTACAGCTTATGCGGCTCGTTTTATTTCCGAACATCCAGACCAGCCTTATGCAGCCATTGCACCAAGAAGTTCTGCTGAAGAATATAGCTTAGAACTGATTGCTGAAGATATTCAAGAAATGGAAGCCAATTTTACCCGTTTCTGGGTTTTGGGAGCTGAAATACCTTTTATTCCCTTGAAATCACAAACTGAGAAAATGAGTTTGGCCTTGACCTTACCGGACAATCTTCCCGGCGCACTTTACAAGGCCCTTTCAACTTTTGCTTGGCGAGGAATTGACCTGACAAAAATTGAAAGTCGTCCACTCAAGACAGCACTGGGAGAATACTTTTTCATTATCGATGTGGACTACGCTGATAAGGACCTGGTCCACTTTGCCCAAAAAGAATTAGAAGCGATTGGAATCCAGTATAAAGTTCTGGGTGCCTATCCTATTTATCCAATATCAGACCATGGAAAGGAGAGAAGATGAGTAAAGAAAATCCCTTAAGTCATCATGAGCAGTTGCGCTATGACTATCTTTTTAAGAACATTCATTACCTCAATGAGCGAGAGAAAAAAGAGTTTGCTTACCTGCAAGGTAAGTTAAATATGGCTGGCGGTAGTGAAGCTTCACCAGAAATTCATAATGAAAATTATGATATGGAAGAGTCTTTCATGGAACCAATCAATCAGTCTCCTCTTCCATCCTATGGTAACCGTAGTCGTGCAAAAAAATACCAGAAAAGCCATTCTCTTCCAAAGGTTAAGTCCAAGAAACGTAAGATTCGTTGGGGGCGCATTTTTGCAGGATTGCTTGCTCTTCTAGCCTGTGTTGGTTTTGGTATGATTTTTATGTTCCTAAAAGGTTATTCAAATGCGGATCCAACCAAACCTGCCAATGCTAAGGCAGCTCAAGTAGAAGTTTTTCATGGTCAAGATACCAAGGATGGGGTCAATATTTTGATTATGGGAACGGATGGACGGATTGGCCAAAATAGTGCTGAGACGAGAACGGACTCGATTATGGTTCTAAACGTTGGTGGCTCAGATAAGAAAATTAAGCTGGTCAGCTTCATGCGTGATAACTTAGTTTATATTGATGGATATAGTAAGATTATCAATGGGAAGAAACAAACAGATAACAAGTTAAATGTAGCCTATGAACTAGGGGAACAAGAAGGCCAAAAAGGGGCAGAAATGGTTCGCCAAGTATTGAAAAATAATTTTGACTTGGACATTAAGTACTATGCCTTGGTTGATTTTCAGGCCTTCGCAACCGCTATTGACACTCTCTTCCCTGATGGGGTGACGATTGATGCCAAATTCTCAACCTTAGAAGGTCAACCTTTAACCGAAGCTACGGTGGGAGATGACTTGCATGCTACGGAAACAGAGTCACCAACCCAGACTATCAAAGTTGGGAAACAGCAGATGAACGGTTCAACCTTGCTCAATTATGCACGCTTCCGTGATGATGACGAAGGTGATTATGGTCGTACCAAGAGACAACAGCAAGTGTTGACAGCTGTTCTACAGCAACTCAAGGATCCAACCAAACTCTTTACTGGATCAGAAGCACTTGGTAAGGTCTTTGGGATGACCTCTACGAATGTTCCGTATAGTTTCTTATTGACCAATGGTTTATCCTTCCTAGATGGAGCGCAAAATGGCATTGAGAGATTAACAGTTCCAGAACTAGGTGATTGGGTCGATGCCTATGATGTCTATGGAGGACAGGCACTCTTAGTAGACCAAAATAAATATCAAACCAAGCTCGCTCAAATGGGAATGAGATAAGTTAAGACAGAAAAATCAAAGTTTGAAGGCTATTTATCCAGCAGTCAGGCTTTGATTTTTTACAGTCTGCAATAGATTTTCATCCCTTATTTGTGGTATAATGGAACGATACGATAGAAAGAATAATGAACAATATGACTGATTTAAAAGCAATTCAGGCTCGAAGTCTGGAGATGGCTGAATATTTTGTGGCCTTTTGTAAAGAACATGATTTGCTTTGTTATCTTTGTGGTGGAGGTGCTATTGGTGCCCTTCGAAACAAGGGGTTTATTCCTTGGGATGATGATTTAGATTTTTTTATGCCCCGTAAAGATTATGAGAAATTAGCAGAATTATGGCCTCGTTATGCAGATGAGCGTTATTTCTTGTCGAAGAGTAACAAGGATTTTGTCGACCGCAATCTTTTTATTACCATTCGTGATAAGGAAACGACCTGTATCAAGCCTTATCAGCAGGATTTGGATTTGCCACATGGTCTGGCCTTGGATGTTTTGCCTTTGGATTATTATCCGAAAAATCCAGCTGAGCGGAAAAAACAGGTTCGTTGGGCACTTATTTATTCACTCTTTTGTGCGCAAACTGTTCCAGAAAAGCATGGCGCACTTATGAAATGGGGAAGCCGTATTTTACTGGGGGTGACTCCCAAATCTCTCCGTTATCATATTTGGAAAAAAGCTGAAAAAGAAATGACCAAGTACAGTCTGGCTGAGAGCGATGGAATCACGGAGTTATGCTCAGGGCCTGGCTACATGAGAAATAAGTACCTAATCGAATCTTTTGAAGATAATCTCTTCTTGCCATTTGAAGCGACAGAGATGCCTATTCCAGTCGGCTATGATGCCTATCTCAGCACTGCTTTTGGGGATTATATGACACCACCACCAGCAGACAAGCAGCTACCGCATCATGATGCTGTCATCGCTGATATGGATAAGTCTTATACAGAATATAAGGGAGAATATGGAGCATGATGGGTGAAAAAATTAGCGTTATCGTTCCAGTCTACAATGTAGAAGCCTACCTGGAGCGATGTGTGGAGTCAATTCTTCATCAGACTTATACTAATTTTGAACTAATCCTAATAAATGATGGATCTACTGATTCCAGTGGACAAATCTGTGATCATTTAGCATATCAGTATGAAAATATCAAGGTTTACCATATCGAAAATGCTGGTGTTTCTAATGCCAGAAATATTGGAATTCAGCTAGCGACGGGTGTTTGGATAACTTTTGTTGATAGTGATGATTTCGTCACCAAGGATTACCTAGCTACTTTAGCTAGTGCAGTTGAGGGAGGAAATGTAGGTTTTGTGATTGCTCCTCTACACCATATCAAAAATGGAATAGTGACAGATTTACCCCCGTATTCTGGTAGAAAAGAACTTTGGTCAACAGAAGAAACCATGAAAGAATTACTGATGACCACTAAGACATCATTCTTTCCAGTCGCAAAACTATTTAAGAGAGACCTGCTGGTAGATGAGAAATTTAATACAGACTACCATCTAGCTGAAGATGCCTTATTTTTAACGGAATTGCTACTAAAAACAAGATGTAGTAGTGTATTTATTGACAAACCGATTTATTATTATGATCATCGTGAGGGAAGTGCGACAACATCTGTTAATCGGTATGTATTTGATACGATAGAAGTTTATAAGAACATTATTGCTCAAGTATCACAAGCATTTCCTAATTTAAAATATGAATTAAAAAATAGAGAATGTTGGTCATATATCACAGTCTACGATAAAATCATATTTACTTCATCTGAGCAGTATCAAAAGGAGAAAGTCGAACTAAGGACTTGGATTATTCAGCATCGACACGAAATATGGAAGGATACTTATTTCACCACATTTCGTAAGATAGCTGTCCTGTCACTTGTCTTTTCTCCATGGATGTATAAAAAAATTGTTGGATTAAAAAACTAATATCATGAGAAGGAGTTGAAAATGAATTTTTCAAAAATGGATGAATACTTTGAAAAATCAAAACTATGGATTGCATATCTATTTGTTTTCATTTCGATTTTAAGTATGAGTTCACTGGTTTATAAGATAGCTAATCCTTTTTACAAGGGATTATCAGCAATTGTATTGTTTTACATTTGCTATACGTTATTGTTTAAGTGGAAAAAAATTATAGTAGATCGTAAATTTCTGTCCTTATTTGGTCTATTGGCTGGAAGTCATCTGTTATCAGCTATTTTCAATCGCTCTGGACATTTGATTGGAAATGTGATCGAGATCCTCTTTATGGTAACCTATATTTTATTATTTACCATGTTAGAATCAGGGCAACTTAAAAAATTATTTGACTGGATTGCCTATACGGTTCAAATTGTCTCTTTTTCTTCAGCAATTTTTGCGTTTACATTATTAGTAAGTAAAGTACTTATCCTATTTAAAATTGGACAGCAATCTTATTACTACGGTGTTATGAATGGGCGTTTGTGGGGAATTGTCAATCCCAATGCTAGTGCAATTTTTTCATATATTAGCATTGTTTTGGCTATGTATTTGATTCATAAAGGAAACAAATACTCTGTTTATCTAAAACTGAATAATCTGATTCAATTAGTTTACTTTGCAACCATGCAAAGTAGAGGAGCTTTATTATCTTTAGTGTTGATGATTGGGTTGTATAGTTTCTTTATTAACAGGGGTAAGCTAGCTAAGCGATTTCTTACTTTTATTGTTACTGCTTTACTTGTTTCTACTGCTAACATCGGATTGAGTTATGTAACTTCTATTTACATATCTTCAGGGAAAGCGACTGTATTAGACTTAAATAAAGGACAATCTTATGCAGAAACGGATTCTTCAGTTATAAAAAAAACAGGTGAACTTCATCTAATAGAAACGACACCTAGTGGTAGAACTTATATTTGGAAAAATGCTATAAAAATGGGAAGTGCTAAACCAATTTTTGGTTATGGTGTAAGGAATGTTCCAGATTATTACACAAAATACTTCAGTAAATTTGAGATTCAAAATTCTCTTATTGGTGGAAATTTCCATAACATTTTGGTAACGATATTTGTTAGCTCTGGAATTTTAGGTTTAGTATCCTTTCTGCTTCTACTAGGATATATAATTAAGCGTTTTTTGACTTATTTGATTGTTTCTAAAAAGAACTCTGAAAAGTTGATTATGATTCTTTTCTTTGGTATCTTGTTCGGTCAATTATTTGAAAGTCAGATTATGTACTCAACTAACTTTATCAATATTATTTTTTGGTTGATTATTGGTTATGGATTAGTTGTTTGCAAACGTGATGAAGGTATTCGTTATCAGGAAGTAACTGATATTAGAGAGATTCAACAGATGGAACTAGGAATCATGGAATACATTCATAAAACTTGTCAGAAAATTGGTGTCAAATATTTCCTAGCTTATGGCAGTCTTATCGGTGCGGTTCGTCATAAAGGTTTTATTCCTTGGGATGATGACATGGATATCTGTATGTTACGAGAAGACTATGAAAAGTTGCAAGACTATCTTATCGCTAACCCTGATGAACGTTACGAAGTGATGTCTTATAAAAATAATCTCAACTATGTCTATCCCTTCATGAAAGTGCAGGATAATCAAACTTATTTACTAGAAGAAGATGTTCGAATTGATTCCAATATGGGGATTTATGTAGATATTTTCCCTGTAGATGGTTACGAGGATGATTCAGTTTTTAAAGATAAAATGACGAGACTTATAAAAAAACGTCAATTAAGCTGTTATACATTTAAAGGGATTACTAATACTAAAAGTATATTAAATTCTTTAATTCGCTATATATCAGTCATTATCTTCTATTTCACAAATACGAATAAGTATATTAGAGGCATTGATGAGCTTGCTAAATCTAGAAAAGTAGATGATTACGAGTTGGTTGACTATCTTATTTATAAAGATATGAATAAACCAGTCTGGAAGCGAGAGTGGTTGGAACAAACTATTACGGGTGTATTCGAAGGTAAGGAATTTATGATTCCAAAAAACTATCATGAAATTCTGACCTCGGACTACGGAGATTATACGCAACTGCCACCAGTTGAGCTAAGGTTCTCTCATCATGATTTTCAATTGTGGAAGATTATTAAGGTATCCCAATGATGTCATTGAAATGAAGAAGCCATTAACTCGATGTAAAAAGATTAGGAGTGAATAATAGATGTCAGAGAAAATTTTGACTCTTGAAGAAATTAAACAAATTGAATTAGATATTTTAAACTATTTGCATGAATTGTGTGAGGAGCATGAAATCAAGTATTTTATTGATTTTGGAACCTTGCTAGGAGCTGTACGCCATAAAGGTTTTATTCCTTGGGATGATGATACCGATATTTCTTTGGCTCGAGATGAATTTGAAAAGCTCTATGAGATATTAAAGAATGAAAAACATCCCTACTACAGATTAATTTCATATAGAGAAACAAAAGGCTACCCTTATACATATATGAGAGTTTATGATGTGAGGACAAGAAGAGATGCTAATCTTTTAGATAAGTCGGTTATTCTAGGTACTTGTGTTGACATTTTCCCATACGATGGGGTTGTTACAGATGAACGTGATAGAAAAAAAATGAGACTTTATAAACAATTTATTCGACTTTCGTCTCTGAATTTTAAAGGAGTCAAAATAGATAGTGGAGGTGTCAAAAATTTACCACGTTATTTTGCATCTGCAATTTTCAGATTGACTTCTCCACAGAAATGGAATGAAAAATTGGAGAAGTTAGCTTTGCAATATGATGTTGAGCAGGCTACAGATCTTGCATGTACTACCTATGACTCTTACTATCCAAGTGGAATTAAGAAAGAGTGGCTATATGATACAATTGAAATGCCATATGAGAATATTCTTGTGAAGGTTCCTAGAAAATTCCATGAGATTTTGGTTTACGAGTTTGGTGAAGACTATATGACTCCTCCACCTATTGAAAATCAAAATCCAGGAACTGATAAAAATTACTGGATTGATTAATTTATGAGCAAGTTGCTTTGATTTGATAATTCGATAAAATAAATAACCTACCTATCTACTGGAATATTCCGGCTCTTTGTCAACTGTAGTGGGTTGATGAAAAGCTAAGCTCGAGAAAGGACAAATTTCGTCCTTTCTTTTTTGATATTCAGAGCGATAAAAATCCGTTTTTTGAAGTTTTCAAAGTTCCGAAATCCAAAGGCATTGCGCTTGATAAGTTTGATAAGATTATTGGTGGCTTCCAGTTTGGCGTTGGAATAGGGTAGTTGAAGGGCGTTGGCAATTTTCTCTTTATCCTTGAGGAAGGTTTTAAAGACAGTCTGAAAAAGAGGATGAACCTGCTTTAGATTGTCCTCAATGAGCCCGAAAAATTTATCCGGTTCCTTATTCTGAAAGTGAAAAAGCAAGAGTTGATAGAGATGGTAGTGGTGTTTCAAGTCTTCTGAATAGCTCAAAAGCTTGTCTAGAATTTCTTTATTCGTCAAGTGCATGCGAAAAGTAGGGCGATAAAAACGTTTATAGCTGAGTTTCCGACTATCTTGTTGGATGAGTTTCCAGTAACGCTTGATAGCCTTGTATTCATGGGATTTTCGATGAAACTGATTCATGATTTGGACACGCATACGACTCATAGCACGGCTCATGTGTTGGACAATATGGAAACGATCCAACACGATTTTAGCGTTTGGAAAAAGCTGTTTAGCCAAGTCATAGTAAGGGCTAAACATATCCATAGTAATGATTTTCACTCGACATCGGACGACTCTATCATATTTAAGAAAGTAATTTCGAATAATAGCTTGTGTTCTTCCCTCGAGAACAGTGATGATATTGAGCTTTTCAAAATCTTGTGCAATGAAACTCATTTTTCCCTTTGTAAAGGAGTACTCATCCCAAGACATAATCTCAGGCAGACGAGAAAAATCATGCTTAAAACGGAAGTCATTGAGCTTGCGAATGACAGTTGAAGTTGAGATGGCTAGCTGATGGGCAATATCGGTCATAGAAGTTTTTTCAATCAGCTTCTGAGCAATTTTTTGGTTGATGATACGAGGAATTTGATGATTTTTCTTTACTAGAGGAGTCTCAGCAACCATCATTTTTGAACACTGATAGCACTTAAAACGACGTTTTCTAAGTAGAATTCTAGTAGCCATACCAGTCGTTTCTAGGTAAGGGATCTTAGACGGTTTTTGAAAGTCATATTTCTTCATTTGATGTCCACAATCAGGACAAGATGGGGCATTGGAATCCAGTTTAGCGATGATTTCTTTGTGGGTATCCCTATTGATGATGTCTAGAATCTGGATATTAGGGTCTTTAATATCGAGTAGTTTTGTGATAAAATGTAATTGTTCCATATGAATCTTTCTAATGAGTTGTTTAGTCGCTTTTCATTATAGGTCATATGGGACTTTTTTTCTACAACAAAATAGGCTCCATAAGATCCATAGGGGATTTACCCACTACAAATATTATAGAGCCAATATTCCTTGTTTTAGATAGGTAGGTGATTTTTTTAATTTCTTTTAATCTTAGCAAGAGCAAGATTGAGTGCATAGTGGAGTGTTTTATCTTTTGTAAGAAATAGTGTCAAGAGATAGTATATTCCACAGGTTGC
Source organism: Streptococcus mitis (assembly GCF_002096895.1). Classification (GTDB taxonomy): domain Bacteria; phylum Bacillota; class Bacilli; order Lactobacillales; family Streptococcaceae; genus Streptococcus; species Streptococcus mitis_AH. The sequence continues at coordinate 105,151 of NZ_NCVI01000018.1, forward strand.
AACAGTCGAGAGTACCATGAGTATCATATTGAGGTTGACTGTATAAGAGTTGATTTGGAAAAGGAATTTAAACGCAAAATAGATCGGGATGAATCCAAGGGATACAATAGTATAGCGTGTTAAAGTAGTAAAGATTTCTTTTAAGTCAAGCAGATGATGTTTCTTGATAAAGTAAATTTCCAGTAGAACAACTACAGTTTCTGCAATAATAGTAGTAGCAATGTAGTACTCTGGTGCAAAAATATTATTGAAATACAAGAGACTGTTGAGTAGGATATTAGCGCCACCACCAATAAAGTAAAAGGCTGTTAAACGATTTTCGTGGTCGTTGATGAAGATAATTTGTTTACCAAGGATTAACTCAATGGCCCAGATGATGGTACGAAAGGCGAAGACACTAGTCACAATACCTGCTTCGAGGTATTTTTCAGAAGAGTAGATGACTGCTGCGTAGTTCCCTAATACCATAATCCCAATGCTGGTTGGAATGATAAGGAAATAAAAGAGGGCGGCTCCTTGGTTCAGAAGATTTTTATAAGATTCGTAGTCTTTCTTACCGAGATAGTAGCCGAGACGTGGAATACTGACGTTGATAGCTCCACTCAGGACACTGGCAATCAACATGACGATGCTAGAAGCAATGGTATAATAAGAAATGTAGTTTTCATCAGGCCCTTTGGTGATAAACATTCTATCAAGTAAGGTGTAGAGCATGTTGGCATTTGCTAGGAGAAGCATAGTCAAGAGCGGCTTCGATGCTTTGACTAATTCAACAAGACCAATCTTAACAAAGGAAACTTCTCTCTTGATCCAAAGAAAACTAAGTAGATAGTTGAGAATTGTCGTTGCACTCATGATGATTGCATAAGGTATGATATCATTTGGAGTTTTTACAAAGGTGAAGATAGCGACCAACATGGCAATACGAATAACCAATGTTTTGTATAAGATAAATGCATAATTTTCATAAGCTTCGTTCATCCATTCGATATAAAAGAATTGGAAGAGAGCCTGGACACCAAGTATATAGTAGAGTTCTTTGAAATTTTCAATACTATTATCCATGTAAATAAACAAAAAGTAGATACTTGTTGTAAGGACAGAAGTAATTACAGATATATAGAATAACTTGGAGAAGACATAATTAATCTTATCTTTATCATCCTTGACCTTACTGATAGCTCGAATTCCGTAGTTGTAGATTCCGAAGGCGGCTAAAGGAATGACAAAGCTAGCCCAGGTATTGGCGGTATTGAAATAACCGTAGTTGGATTTGCTGAGAATCCGCGTCAGATAAGGATTGGTTATCAGCGGAAAAACGATATTGAGAACATTGACTAGCAAGCTAGCCAGTGCATTAACTTTTATATTTTTCATTGTACTTTCTTTCTTGTATTGTAAAATGGTCTCTAGTATTATATCACATTCTTGCTTCATTCTTTTGATAAAATCGTAAAAATCTAGTATAATAGATAGAACTGAAAGTATGAGGTTACTAGCAATGAAAATGAAACAAATTAGTGATACAACTTTAAAAATCACGATGTCTTTAGAGGATTTGATGGATCGAGGCATGGAGATTGCTGACTTTCTCGTTCCTCAAGAAAAAACAGAAGAATTCTTTTACGCTATCTTAGATGAGTTAGAGATGCCTGAGAGCTTTTTGGATACAGGTATGTTGAGCTTCCGTGTGACTCCAAAACCGGATAAGGTCGATGTCTTTGTAACCAAATCAAAGATTGATCAAAATCTAGATTTTGAAGACTTATCGGATTTGCCAGATATGGAAGAATTGGCTCAAATGTCGCCAGATGAATTTATCAAAACCTTGGAAAAAAGCATCGCAGATAAAACCAAGGATGATATCGAAGCGATTCAATCTCTTGAGCAAGTCGAAGCCAAGGAAGAAGAGCAGGAGCAGGATCAACAAGAAGTTGAGAACAAGAAAGAGCCTTATATCTACTATATCCTTTCTTTTGCTAAGTTGGCTGACTTGGTAGCTTTTGCCCAGACAGTGACTTTTGACATGGAAACTTCTGAACTCTATAAGATGAATGAGCGCTATTATTTGACTATTTTAGTGGATATTGAAAATCATCCAAGTCCATATCCAGCTTGGCTGTTGGCCCGTATGCGCGAGTTTGCAGATGATAGTGACATCAGTCGTTCAGTCTTGCAAGAGTATGGTCAAGTCTTGATGAATCATGATGCAGTGCTTAATTTGCAAAAGATTGGTTCATAATTTTTAAAATCAATTTTCATCTATCAAGAAAGACGAATCATGGGATTCGTTTTTTCTTTTGGCTCTTTGTCAACTGTAGTGGGTTGAAGAAAAGCTAAGATCGAGAAAGGACGAAATTCGTCCTTTCTTTTTTGATATTCAGAGCGATAAAAATCCTTTTTTTGAAGTTTTCAAAGTTACGAAAACCAAAGGCATTTCGCTTGATAAGTTTAATGAGATTATTAGTCGCCTCCAATTTGGCGTTAGAATAGGGTAATTGAAGAGCGTTGACTATTTTCTCATTATCCTTGAGAAAAGTTTTAAAGACGGTCTGAAAAAGAGGATTAACCTGCTTAAGATTGTCCTCAATGAGTCCGAAGAATTTTTCAGGTTTCTTGTTCTGAAAGTGAAAAAGCAAGAGTTGATAGAGATTGTAGTGGTGTTTCAACTCATCTGAATAGCTCAAAAGCTTGTCTAGAATCTCTTTATTCGTTAAGTGCATACGAAAAGTAGGGCGATAAAATCGTTTATCACTCAGTTTACGACTATCTTGTTGAATGAGTTTCCAGTAGCGTTTAATAGCCTTATATTCATGGGATTTTCGCTCAAATTGATTCATGATTTGAACACGGACACGACTTATAGCACGGCTTAAGTGTTGCACAATATGAAAACGATCTAGAACAATTTTAGCACATGGAAAAAGCTGTTTAGCCAAGTCATAATAAGGACTAAACATATCCATCGTAATGATTTTCACCTGACAACGGACAGCTCTATCGTATCGAAGAAAATGATTTCGGATGATAGCCTGTGTTCTTCCTTCAAGAACGGTGATAATGTTGAGATTATCAAAGTCTTGTGCAATGAAACTCATCTTTCCTTTAGTGAAGGCATACTCGTCCCAGGACATAATCTTTGGAAGACGAGAAAAATCATGCTTAAAGTTGAAATCATTGATCTTTCGAATGACAGTTGAAGTTGAAATGGAAAGCTGATGGGCAATATCGGTCATAGAAGTTTTTTCAATCAATTTTTGCGCAATTTTTTGGTTGATAATACGGGGAATTTGATGATTCTTCTTGGCGATAGAAGTCTCAGAAACCATCATTTTCGAGCAATGATAGCACTTGAATCGACGCTTTTTAAGGAGGATTCTAGTAGGCATACCAGTTGTTTCAAGGTAAGGAATTTTCGACGGTTTTTGAAAGTCATATTTCTTCATTTGACTTCCGCAATCAGGGCAAGATGGTGCCTCATAATCTAGTTTAGAGATGATTTCTTTGTGAGTATCCCTATTGATGATATCCATAAATTGGATATTAGGGTCTTTGATATCGAGTAGTTTTGTGATAAAATGTAATTGTTCCATATGATTCTTTCTAATGAGTTGTTTCGTCGCTTTTCATTATAGGTCATATGGGACTTTTTTTCTACACAAAAATAGGCTCCATAATATCCATAGGGGGTTACCCACTACAAATATTATAGAGCCTTTCTTTTTATACTGAAATAGTGATTTACTATAATAGGAATTTTCACAAAATTCTGTTATAATGGCTATATTAGAAAATTTCGAGGAGACAAACATGACAGTTAAAATTGCTTTACTAGGATTTGGTACCGTTGCAAGTGGTGTGCCTTTCCTCCTAAAGGAAAATGGAGAAAAAATCAATCAATCAGCACATTCAGAGATTGAAGTCGCTAAGGTGTTGGTCAAGGATGAAGATGAAAAGAATCGCTTGCTTGCTGCTGGGAATGACTTTAACTTTGTAACCAATGTGGATGACATTTTATCAGACCAAGATATTACTATCGTAGTGGAATTGATGGGTCGTATCGAACCTGCTAAGACCTTTATCACTCGTGCCTTGGAAGCTGGAAAACATGTTGTTACTGCTAACAAGGACCTTTTGGCTGTCCATGGTGCAGAATTGTTAGAAATCGCTAAAGCTAACAAGGTAGCACTTTACTACGAAGCAGCAGTAGCTGGTGGGATTCCAATTCTTCGCACTTTAGCAAATTCCTTGGCTTCTGACAAAATCACTCGTGTCCTTGGCGTGGTCAACGGAACTTCCAACTTCATGATGACCAAGATGGTGGAAGAAGGCTGGTCTTATGATGATGCTCTTGCTGAAGCACAAAGACTTGGATTTGCAGAAAGCGACCCGACAAATGACGTTGATGGGATTGATGCAGCCTACAAGATGGTCATTTTGAGCCAATTTGCCTTTGGTATGAAGGTTGCCTTTGACGATGTAGCTCACAAAGGAATCCGCAACATCACACCAGAAGACGTAGCTGTAGCCCAAGAACTTGGCTATGTAGTGAAATTGGTTGGCTCTATCGAGGAAACTCCTTCAGGAATTGCTGCAGAAGTGACTCCAACCTTCCTTCCTAAAGCGCATCCACTTGCCAGTGTGAATGGGGTAATGAATGCTGTCTTTGTAGAATCTATCGGTATTGGTGAGTCTATGTACTACGGACCAGGTGCTGGTCAAAAACCAACTGCAACAAGTGTTGTAGCAGATATTGTCCGTATCGTTCGTCGCTTGAATGATGGTACCATTGGCAAAGACTTCAACGAATATAGCCGTGACTTGGTCTTGGCAAATCCTGAGGATGTTAAAGCAAACTACTACTTCTCAATCTTGGCTCCAGACTCAAAAGGTCAGGTCTTAAAATTGGCTGAAATCTTCAATGCTCAAGATATTTCCTTCAAGCAAATTCTCCAAGATGGCAAAGAGGGGGACAAGGCGCGTGTAGTCATCATTACACATAAGATCAATAAAGCCCAACTTGAAAATGTTTCAGCTGAATTGAAGAAGGTTTCAGAATTCGACCTCTTGAATACCTTCAAGGTGCTAGGAGAATAAGATGAAGATTATTGTACCTGCAACCAGTGCCAATATCGGGCCAGGATTTGACTCGGTCGGTGTAGCTGTAACCAAGTATCTTCAAATTGAGGTCTGTGAAGAACGGGATGAGTGGTTGATTGAACACCAGATTGGCAAATGGATTCCACATGACGAGCGCAATCTCTTGCTCAAAATCGCTTTGCAAATTGTACCAGACTTGCAATCAAGACGTTTGAAAATGACCAGTGATGTTCCCTTGGCGCGTGGCTTGGGTTCTTCTAGCTCTGTCATTGTTGCTGGGATTGAACTAGCTAACCAACTGGGTCAGCTCAACTTGTCAGACCATGAAAAATTGCAGTTAGCGACCAAGATCGAAGGACATCCTGATAATGTTGCTCCAGCTATTTATGGTAATCTCGTTATTGCAAGCTCTGTTGATGGACAAGTTTCTGCTATTGTAGCAGACTTCCCAGAGTGTGATTTCCTGGCCTACATTCCGAACTATGAATTGCGTACTCGAGACAGCCGTGGCGTCTTACCTAAGAAATTGTCTTACAAGGAAGCTGTTGCAGCTAGTTCTATCGCCAATGTGGCGGTTGCAGCCTTGTTGGCAGGAGACATGGTGACCGCTGGGCAAGCAATCGAGGGAGACCTCTTCCACGAGCGCTATCGTCAGGACTTGGTGAGAGAATTTGCAACGATTAAGCAAGTAGCCAAAGAAAATGGTGCCTATGCAACCTACCTCTCTGGTGCTGGGCCGACAGTTATGGTTTTGGCTTCTCATGACACGATGCCAACGATTAAGGCAGAATTGGAAAAGCAACCTTTCAAAGGAAAACTTCATGACTTGAAAGTTGATACCCAAGGTGTCCGTGTCGAAGCAAAATAAAGAATAGAAGATAGGATGGGGAAACTCTCGACCAGAGGGCTTCCTATCCTTTTTTTGAAAATAAGTTTATACTCAATGAAAATTAAAGAGCAAACAAGGAAGCTGGCCGCAGGTTGCTCAAAGCACTGCTTTGAGGTTGCAGATAGAACTGACGAAGTTAGCTCAAAATACTATTTTGAGGTTGCAGATGTAAGCTAACGTGGTTTGAAGAGATTTTCGAAGAGTATTAGTTAAAAACTTGATAAAGGAGAAACAAAGATGGCAGAAATTTATCTAGCAGGTGGTTGTTTTTGGGGCCTAGAGGAGTATTTTTCCCGAATTTCTGGAGTGCTAGCAACCAGTGTTGGCTACGCTAATGGTCAAGTCGAAACGACTAATTACCAGCTACTCAAGGAAACAGATCATGCAGAAACGGTCCAAGTGATTTACGATGAGAAGGCAGTGTCACTCAGAGAGATTTTACTCTATTATTTCCGAGTCATCGATCCCTTATCCATAAATCAACAAGGGAATGACCGTGGTCGCCAATATCGAACTGGGATTTATTACCAAGATGAAGCAGATTTGCCAGCTATCTACACTGTGGTGCAGGAGCAGGAACGCATGCTGGGTCGAAAGATTGCAGTAGAGGTGGAGAAACTTCGCCACTACATTCTGGCTGAAGATTACCACCAAGACTATCTTAAGAAGAATCCTTCAGGTTACTGTCATATTGATGTGACAGATGCTGAGAAGCCATTGATTGATGCAGCAAACTATGAAAAACCTAGTCAAGAAATGTTGAAGGACAGTTTATCAGAAGAGTCCTATCGTGTCACCCAAGAGGCTGCTACAGAGGCTCCATTTACCAATGCCTATGACCAAACCTTTGAAGAAGGGATTTATGTAGACATCACGACGGGTGAGCCACTCTTTTTTGCCAAGGATAAGTTTGCTTCAGGATGTGGTTGGCCAAGTTTTAGCCGTCCGATTTCCAAGGAATTGATTCATTATTACAAGGACATGAGCCATGGAATGGAACGTATCGAGGTTCGTTCTCGGTCAGGTAATGCTCACTTGGGGCATGTTTTCACAGATGGGCCTCGGGAGTTAGGTGGTCTCCGTTACTGTATCAATTCTGCATCTTTACGCTTTGTGGCCAAGGATGAGATGGAAGAGGCAGGATATGGCTATTTATTGCCTTACTTAAACAAATAAAACAGAGATGGTGGGCGCTTCCCACTTTCTTTATTTCTAGAATACGAATAGAAGGGATTTATGAAACACCTATTATCTTACTTCAAACCCTATATCAAGGAATCGATTTTAGCCCCCTTGTTCAAGCTGTTAGAAGCTGTTTTTGAACTCTTGGTTCCCATGGTGATTGCTGGGATTGTTGACCAATCCTTGCCTCAGAGAAATCAAGGTCATCTCTGGATGCAGATTGGCCTGCTCCTTATCTTTGCAGTGATTGGCGTTTTAGTGGCCTTAATAGCCCAGTTCTACTCAGCTAAGGCCGCGGTTGGATTTGCCAAAGGACTGACAGATGATTTCTATCGTCATATTCTTTCCTTGCCTAAGGACAGCAGAGACCGTTTGACAACTTCTAGCTTGGTCACTCGCTTGACTTCGGACACTTACCAGATTCAGACTGGTATCAATCAATTCCTGCGTCTCTTTTTGCGAGCGCCTATTATCGTTTTTGGTGCCATTTTTATGGCTTATCGCATCTCAGCTGAGCTGACTTTCTGGTTCTTGGTCATGGTTGTCATTTTGACCATTGTTATTGTAGGGCTCTCTAGACTGATTAATCCTCTCTACAGTGTTCTCAGAAAGAAAACGGACCAACTGGTTCAAGAAACGCGCCAGCAATTACAAGGTATGCGGGTTATTCGTGCTTTTGGACAAGAAAAACGAGAGTTACAGATTTTTCAAACCCTTAACAAAGTCTATGCAAGTTTACAAGAAAAGACGGGTTTCTGGTCCAGTTTATTAACACCCCTGACCTATCTGATTGTAAATGGAACTCTCCTAGTCATTATCTGGCAAGGCTATATTTCTATTCAAGGAGGATTGCTAAGTCAAGGTGCTCTCATTGCACTTATCAACTATCTCCTACAGATTTTGGTGGAATTGGTCAAGCTCGCCATGCTGATAAATTCTCTCAACCAGTCCTACATCTCAGCCAAGCGAATCGAGGAAGTCTTTGCTGAGGCTCCAGAAGATATCCATTCAGAATTAGAACAAAAGCAAGCTACCAGTAATCAGGTTTTACAAGTCCAAGAATTGACCTTTACCTATCCTGATGCGGCCCAGCCTTCTTTGAGAGACATTTCCTTTGATATGCAGCAAAGGCAAATCCTTGGTATCATTGGGGGAACAGGTTCTGGTAAATCAAGTTTGGTGCAACTCATCCTTGGACTTTATCCAGCAGACAAGGGGAGCATTGACCTTTATCGAGATGGATCTAGTCCTCTTAATTTGGAGCAGTGGCGGTCTTGGATTGCCTATGTGCCCCAAAAAGTCGAACTCTTTAAAGGAACTATTCGTTCCAACTTAACTTTGGGTTTAAATCAAGAAGTGACTGATCAAGAACTCTGGCAATCCTTGGAAATTGCGCAAGCCAAGGATTTTGTCAGTGATAAGGAAGGACTCTTGGATGCTCTAGTTGAGGCAGGAGGGCGAAATTTCTCAGGCGGTCAAAAACAAAGGCTGTCTATCGCACGAGCAGTCTTGCGCCAAGCTCCATTTCTCATCCTAGATGATGCGACCTCTGCCCTGGACACCATTACTGAGTTCAATCTCTTGAAAGCTATTCGAGAAAATTTGCCAAATACAAGCTTAATTTTGATTTCTCAAAGAACATCGACTTTACAGATGGCTGACCAGATTCTCCTCTTGGAAAAAGGTGAGCTCCTAGCTATCGGCAAGCACGATGACTTGATGAAGACCAGTCAAGTCTATCGTGAAATCAATGCATCCCAACATGGTAAGGAGGACTAGTATGAGACGACAAACTGCAAACCAGACGCTCAAACGTTTGGCTAAAGATTTAGCAAGTCATCCCTTCCTTCTTTTTCTAGCCTTTCTAGGAACTATTGCCCAGGTTGGTTTATCGATTTACCTACCAATCTTAATCGGACAGGTCATCGACCAAGTCCTAGTGACGGGCTCTTCACCAGTTTTTTGGCAGATTTTTCTCCAAATGATCTTGGTGGTCATAGGAAATACCCTTGTACAGTGGGTCAATCCTCTTCTCTATAATCGCCTAATCTTCTCTTATACCAGAGACTTGCGAGAGCGAATCATACATAAGCTTCATCGGTTACCGATTGCTTTTGTGGATCGTCAAGGAAGTGGAGAGATGGTCAGTCGTGTGACCACAGACATCGAGCAGTTAGCAGCTGGTTTGACCATGATATTTAACCAATTTTTTATTGGTGTCTTGATGATTTTAGTCAGCATTCTAGCCATGATTCAAATTCATCTCCTCATGACTCTTTTGGTCTTGCTGTTGACGCCACTGTCTATGGTAATTTCACGCTTTATTGCCAAGAGATCCTATCATCTCTTCCAGAAGCAAACAGAGACGAGGGGGATTCAGACACAATTAATTGAAGAATCGTTGAGCCAGCAGACCATTATCCAGTCCCTTAATGCTCAGGCAGAATTTATCCAAAGACTGCGTGAGGCTAATGACAACTATGCAGGTTATTCGCAGTCAGCTATCTTTTATTCTTCAACGGTCAATCCTTCGACTCGCTTTGTAAATGCGCTCATTTATGCGCTTCTAGCTGGAGTGGGAGCTTATCGTATAATGATAGGCTCTACCTTGACTATCGGGCGTTTAGTGACTTTTTTGAATTATGTCCAACAGTACACTAAGCCCTTTAACGATATTTCCTCAGTTCTAGCCGAATTGCAAAGTGCTCTTGCTTGCGCAGAGCGTGTCTATGCTGTCTTAGATAGCACTGAGCTGGCTGAAACTGGTAAGGAAGTCTTGACCAGTGACCAAGTTAAAGGAGCTATTTCCTTTAAACATGTCTCTTTTGGTTACCATCCTGAAAAGATTTTGATTAAGGATTTATCTATTGATATTCCAGCTGGTAGCAAGGTGGCTATTGTTGGTCCGACAGGTGCTGGAAAATCAACCCTTATCAATCTCCTCATGCGTTTTTATCCCATTAACTCGGGAGATATCTTGCTGGATGGGAAATCCATTTATGACTATAGTCGTGCCTCTTTACGTCAGCAGTTTGGCATGGTGCTCCAAGAAACCTGGCTCAAGCAAGGGACCATTCATGACAATATTGCCTTTGGAAATCCTGATGCCAGTCGGGAGCAAGTGATTGCTGCTGCCAAAGCAGCCAATGCAGACTTTTTCATCCAACAGTTGCCGCAGGGTTACGATACCAAGTTGGAAAATGCTGGAGAATCTCTCTCTGTCGGTCAGGCTCAGCTCTTGACCATAGCCCGAGTTTTTCTAGCTATTCCCAAGATTCTTATCTTAGACGAGGCGACGTCCTCCATTGATACGCGGACAGAAGTGCTGGTACAGGATGCCTTTGCCAAACTCATGAAGGGGCGTACAAGCTTTATCATTGCTCACCGTTTGTCAACTATTCAGGATGCAGATTTGATTCTTGTCTTGGTGGATGGCGATATTGTGGAGCATGGCAATCATCAGGATCTCATGACTAGAAAGGGCAAGTATTACCAAATGCAGCAAGCTGCAGCTTTTAGCTCAGAATAAGCCTTCCTATTTTAAAATCTTATGAACGAAAAAAGTTGCCTTCGGGTGACTTTTTTGTTACAATATCTAGAAAAATTATTCACTGTAAATTGTCTTATAGAAAAGGAGCCTAGAATGAAAGTCTTTCAGCATGTAAATATCGTGACTTGTGACAAAGATTTCCATGTTTATCTAGATGGAATCTTAGCAGTTAAGGATTCTCAAATCGTCTATGTTGGTCAAGAGAAGTCAGAGATTTTAGAGCAAGCTGAGCAGATTATAGACTATCAGGGAGCCTGGATTATGCCTGGATTGGTCAATTGCCACACCCATTCTGCTATGACAGGCTTGAGAGGGATTCGAGATGATAGCAATCTCCATGAATGGCTCAATGACTATATCTGGCCAGCAGAAGCTGAGTTTACACCCGACATGACTACCAAGGCAGTTAAAGAAGCTCTGACAGAGATGCTCCAGTCAGGTACAACAACCTTTAACGATATGTATAATCCCAATGGTGTGGATATTGAACGTATTTATCAGGAAGTGAAAGATTCCAAGATGCGTTGTTATTTTTCACCGACCCTCTTTTCTTCAAAGGCAGAAACAACTGCTGAGACGATAAGTAAAACTCGAGCAATCATTGAGGAAATTATTGGATATAAAAATCCAAATTTCAAGGTGATGGTAGCCCCTCATTCTCCTTACAGCTGTAATCAAGACTTGCTACAAGCGAGTTTAGACATGGCAAAAGAGCTAAATATTCCTCTCCATATCCATGTGGCGGAGACCAAGGAGGAGTCAGGAATTATCCTGAAACGATACGGCAAACGCCCCCTCGCTTTTCTAGAAGAACTGGGTTACTTAGATCATCTGTCCGTCTTTGCTCACGGGGTCGAATTAAACGAGAGAGAAATTGAACGTTTGGCAACTTCTCAAGTGGCTATCGCTCACAATCCTATTAGTAACCTCAAACTGGCATCAGGGATTGCTCCTATCATTCAACTGCAAAAAGCAGGAGTAGCAGTCGGAATTGCGACGGATTCGGTTGCCTCCAATAACAATCTAGATATGTTTGAGGAAGGACGGACTGCAGCCCTTCTTCAGAAGATGAAAAGTGGGGATGCCAGCCAATTCCCAATCGAAACAGCCCTCAAGGCTCTGACAATCGAAGGGGCTAAGGTCCTAGGAATGGAAAATCAGATAGGAAGTCTAGAAGTCGGCAAGCAAGCAGATTTTCTCGTTATTCAACCACAAGGCAAAATTCATCTCCAACCTCAGGAAAATATGCTGTCCCACCTCATTTATGCAGTCAAATCCAGTGACGTTGATGATGTTTATATCGCTGGAGAACAGGTTGTTAAGCAAGGCCAAGTCCTAACAGTAGAACTTTAAAAGAAAAATCACGAAAAAATTTTAAAAAAAGTTTGCAAAAATCTTGCATTCTTTTTTTAACTATGCTATACTTATATACGGTTTGAAAAAACTGCCTAAGACAGTAGGGGAGCTCGACTCATAAGTATCCTACCGAGGACAAAACGTATCATGTAAAAAGAAGCGTATTGTACTTTCGTGTCTAGGTTTGGGCGCGTTTTTCTTTTGGAAAAATTCCCCAAGCAAAATAATAACGGAGGTGAACACACTAATGAGTGAAGCAATTATTGCTAAAAAAGCGGAACTAGTTGACGTAGTAGCTGAAAAAATGAAAGCTGCTGCATCTATCGTCGTTGTAGACGCTCGTGGTTTGACAGTTGAGCAAGATACAGTTCTTCGTCGTGAGCTTCGTGGAAGCGAAGTTGAGTACAAAGTCATTAAAAACTCAATCTTGCGTCGTGCAGCTGAAAAAGCTGGTCTTGAAGATCTTGCATCTGTATTTGTTGGACCATCTGCAGTAGCATTTTCTAACGAAGATGTTATCGCACCAGCGAAAATCTTGAACGACTTTTCTAAAAACGCTGAAGCACTTGAAATCAAAGGTGGTGCAATCGAAGGCGCTGTCGCATCTAAAGAAGAGATTCTTGCTCTTGCAACTCTTCCAAACCGCGAAGGACTTCTTTCTATGCTCCTTTCTGTACTTCAAGCGCCAGTGCGCAACGTTGCTCTTGCAGTCAAAGCGGTTGCAGACAACAAAGAAGACGCAGCTTAATCTTAAGCTACGCAGCGTAGCCTAGCTACAAAAAATATTATAAATTTAAAAACATATTTGGAGGAAATAACAATGGCATTGAACATTGAAAACATTATTGCTGAAATTAAAGAAGCTTCAATCCTTGAATTGAACGACCTTGTAAAAGCTATCGAAGAAGAATTTGGTGTAACTGCAGCTGCTCCTGTAGCTGTTGCTGCAGCTGGTGCTGCTGACGCTGGTGCTGCTAAAGATTCATTCGATGTTGAATTGACATCTGCAGGCGACAAAAAAGTTGGCGTTATCAAAGTTGTACGTGAAATCACAGGTCTTGGACTTAAAGAAGCTAAAGAACTTGTTGACGGTGCACCAGCACTTGTTAAAGAAGGCGTTGCAACTGCAGAAGCTGAAGAAATCAAAGCTAAATTGGAAGAAGCTGGAGCTTCAGTTACTCTTAAATAATAGAGCGACTACATTAGTAGCTTAAAAACATGATTAAACCGCTATTCTTAGGAGTAGCGGTTTTTATTTTTATGTGCCAGGGGGCAAAAAAGGGGAAAGGAATCTTTAAAAGTGAGGAGAGTTAGATTGAAAGAATCATATTGGTAAATCGAAATGATGGATATTTGTATCATGTCATAAATCGTTATCAAACGATAATATTGATTTTCTTACAAATTAAGAGTATAATTTATAAAAATGAGTGCTCACTCAATTTTTGTGAAATTAAGGAGTAAAGAAAATGGTTGTTGAAGCAATAGAGTACAGTCGTTTCGGTAACGAAGAGGACTTGGATTTGCTGCAGATAGACTCTACAGCCTTGGATGTAAATCAAGTGAGAGTAGAAGTTCATGCTGTTGGTTTAAATCCTATTGATTATAAAACTTTTGAGGGAGCGAAACCCCTTCGATTTCTATCTTTTATAACGAAATTAAGGAAACCAAGTCGTTGGTTTGAATCCAAATCATCTCTATTTCCAAGAGGTGTGGGGAGAGATTTTTCTGGAGTTATTACAGAAGTTGGAAATGAAGTAACTAGGTTTTCAGTAGGAGATAAGGTGTTTGGAACAATGATTAGCGATCCTGGTTTGGGAACTAAGAGGGGAGCTTTAGCAACAGAAATTTGTGTCAATGAATCGGAAATTGTATTCAAACCAGAGATGATCGACATGACTCACGCAGCTACTATGGGAGTAGCTGCTCTAACTGTGGGTGGGGCTTTTAGAAGAATCGGTTTAAATTCAAGAGATACTGTTGTTATTTCAGCTGCAGCAGGAGGTATTGGAAGTATTGCAGTACAGTATGCAGTTGCTAAGGGTGCAACGGTTATCGGAATTGCAAGTAAGAAGAATTCAGAATATTTGAAGTCTTTAGGTGCCATACCAGTAGCTTACGAAGAGAACATCTCAAATGCTCTTCTATCAGCAACTCCAAAGCCGATTACAAAATTCTTAGATTGTTATGGAAGTGATTACGTTAAATTAGCTTTTAATCTAGGTTTGAAGGGGAGTCAGATCGGAACTCTGGTACCTTCTCCATATGTTATAATAAGAGGAGCTCAGTTCACGGGTCCGAGACATTCCACATATGATGATTTTAGCACTTTAGCTGAAATGGTCTCAGACGGGAAGGTTCAGCTGAAAATTGATCAAGTGTATGACTTTTCTCTAAAGTCGGTTAGAGAAGCCTATCGTAGTCTGAAAATGGGACACAGTCGAGGCAAAAAAGTCGTAAAAGTAAGAGAGTAGAAGAGAGGTGCTAGCGATGGAAAGTTTAGAACAAAAGTATGCTCAGACGTTAGAAGTTAGCAACTTGAGCTTGAAACAACGTCGAGTGTTATTATCAAGCTTAAAATTATTCTCAGAAATTGGATTTGAGAATACAACGTCCAGCCTTATTGCCGAACGCGCTGGAGTGTCAGAAGGAACTGTTTTTAGTTACTTTAAAACAAAGGAAGGTATTTTAGAAGCCATTTTATCTACTTTTCTAGAACAGGTTATTCCAGAAGTAATTGCGGATTTCTCAGAAAAAAAATTCACAGTAGATCAAGAAACTTTTCCCTTCTTTTTAAAAAGTATTGTTCGAGATAGGCTCTTTTTCATTCAGGAGAATCAAATGCATGTTAAAATTCTCTTGGGGCGTTCTTTTATTGATAAAAATCTTTCTATCCAGTTAGGAAATATTATTGTTCAATCTATAATAGAACCAATTAGCCCGGTTTTAAATCAATTTAAAGAAAAAGGACTTATTCTAAATTGGTCAAATGAAAGAATTGTTCGATACATTTTAGCATTGAGTTTTTCTTATCTTATTCCCATGATGTTGAATGATGAAGGAACTATAAACATAGATGAAGCAGTTGATGAGATTGTTGAATGTTTGTCATCTGCCCTAATGAAAGTAAAATAAATTTTGATGTTAAAACTCACTGTTAATGGTGAGTTTTTTGAATTCAACCTAAAAATCCCCAATCGGAGCGATTGAGGATTAAGCAAATGAATATTAGACAATACCTTGTGCGATCATAGCATTTGCTACATTTTCAAAGGCAGCAATGTTAGCTCCTGCAAGGTAGTCTTTATCAAGACCATATGTTTCTGAAGTTGTTTTAGCTGTGTTGAAGATATTTGTCATGATATCTTTGAGACGTCCATCAACTTCTTCACGAGTCCATGAGAGGCGAAGACTGTTTTGGCTCATTTCAAGGGCTGAAACGGCTACACCACCAGCGTTGGCAGCTTTGGCAGGTCCGTAGAAGATACCATTTTCTTTGTAGACTTTGATGGCATCAAGGTCGCTTGGCATGTTGGCACCTTCAGATACACAGATAACGCCTTGAGCAACCAAACGTTTAGCTGCTTCACCGTTGATTTCGTTTTGAGTAGCACATGGAAGAGCAATGTCATAGTTTCCAGCGTAAGTCCATACAGAACCTTCGTGATATGTTGCAGTTGCTTTCTCAGCTGCATACTCAGTCAAACGAGCGCGACGTTTTTCTTTAACGTCAACCAAAAGATCGAAGTCGATACCATTTTCATCGATGACATAACCATTTGAGTCAGATACAGAGATAACAGTTGCACCAAGTTCAGTCGCTTTTTGAAGAGCGTATTGAGCAACGTTACCAGAACCTGAAATGACCACTTTCTTACCAGCAAAGCTGTTGCCGTTAGCTTTAAGCATTTCTTCAGTGTAGTAAACCAAACCGTAACCAGTTGCTTCTGGACGAATTAAGCTACCACCAAATCCAAGAGGTTTACCAGTCAAGACACCAGCATCAAATTGGTTAAGACGTTTGTATTGACCGTAAAGATAACCAATTTCACGTCCACCAACACCGATATCACCAGCAGGTACGTCAAGTGATGGTCCGATGTGTTTTTGCAATTCAGTCATGAAGCTTTGACAGAAGCGCATCACTTCAGCATCTGTTTTACCTTTAGGATCGAAGTCTGATCCACCTTTACCTCCACCGATAGGAAGTCCAGTCAAGACATTTTTAAAGATTTGTTCAAATCCGAGGAATTTCAAAATCCCTTGGTTTACAGTTGGGTGGAAACGAAGTCCGCCTTTGTATGGTCCAACAGCTGAGTTGAATTGAACACGGTAACCACGGTTTACTTGAATTTTTCCATCACGGTCAACCCAAGGAACACGGAAAGAAATCACGCGCTCTGGCTCGGTAATACGTGCCAAGATATTTTCTTCGATATACTCAGGGTGTTTTTCAAATACAGGTTCCAAAGTATTGAAAAATTCTTCAACAGCTTGTAGGAATTCAGCCTCGTGCCCGTTACGAGCTTTTACAGTTTCAAACACGCTTTGGATATATTCTTTAGCAGATGTCATATCGTTCTCCTTAAATTCTAATTTAATTATGTGTGTCATTATAGCAGAATTTTTTTTAACTGTAAAGAGAAAAACAAAAATTTTCTAAAAATTCTATCAATTTAGTTTTGAGGCTTTTTTAGAATAGATAAAAATACGAACGTTTTCTTGGAAATATCTTTCTAAAAGAGAAAATCTGAAAGTATGGTATAATATTAGCAATAAAAGGAATCCGGAGGATTAGAATCATGGTATCAACGAAAACACAAATTGCTGGTTTTGAGTTTGACAATTGCTTGATGAATGCAGCAGGTGTGGCTTGCATGACGATAGAGGAGCTGGAAGGAGTTAAAAACTCAGTGGCAGGAACCTTTATCACTAAGACAGCGACCTTGGACTTTCGTCAGGGAAATCCTGAGCCACGTTACCAAGATGTTCCACTTGGTTCTATCAACTCCATGGGATTACCAAATAATGGCTTAGACTATTATCTGGACTACCTTTTGGATTTGCAGGAAAAAGAGCCAAACCGAACTTTCTTCTTATCTTTGGTCGGCATGTCTCCAGAGGAAACCCATACTATCTTGAAAAAAGTCCAAGAGAGTGAATTTTGTGGTCTGACTGAGCTAAACCTTTCTTGTCCAAATGTTCCTGGTAAACCACAGATTGCCTATGATTTTGAGACAACTGACCGGATTTTGTCAGAAGTATTTGCCTACTTTACAAAACCTCTTGGAATTAAGCTCCCACCTTATTTTGATATTGTTCACTTTGACCAAGTGGCGGCTATTTTCAACAAATATCCGCTCAAGTTTGTCAACTGTGTCAACTCTATCGGAAACGGCCTTTATATAGAAGATGAGTCCGTCGTTATCCGTCCTAAAAATGGTTTCGGTGGCATTGGTGGGGAGTATATCAAACCAACAGCTCTAGCCAATGTTCATGCCTTTTATCAACGCTTAAACCCTCAAATCCAAATCATCGGAACTGGTGGCGTGTTGACTGGTCGTGATGCCTTTGAACATATCCTCTGTGGAGCAAGTATGGTGCAGGTAGGAACAACCCTTCATAAAGAAGGTGTTGGAGCTTTTGAACGCATTACCAATGAACTGAAAGCAATTATGGAGGAAAAAGGGTACGAAAGCCTAGAAGATTTCCGTGGGAAATTGTGCTATATTGATTAAATGAACTAAAAAGTTAGAAGAAAGGAGAGAAGATGTTAGCCATTGAAGAAAGTCAGAAGTTGACTTTATCAAATTTACCGAGCCTGAGCCTTTTTACAGGGACAGATCAGGGACAGTTTGAAGTTATGAAGAGTCAAGTATTGAAACAGATTGGTTATGATTCTGCTGACCTTAACTTTGCCTACTTTGATATGAAAGAAGTAGCTTACAAGGATGTGGAACTGGAGTTGGTCAGCCTTCCTTTCTTCGCGGATGAGAAAATCGTGATACTAGATCATTTTGTCGATATCACAACTGCTAAAAAACGCTTTTTGATAGATGATGAGCTCAAATCGTTTGAGGAATACCTTGATAACCCTTCACCAACAACCAAGTTGTTAATCTATGCAGAAGGAAAACTGGATAGTAAAAGACGATTGGTTAAATTACTTAAGCGTGATGCCAAGGTCTTTGATGCAGTAGAAGCAAAAGAACAAGAATTGCGCCAGTATTTCCAAAAGTGGAGCCAGAAACAAGGTTTGCAGTTTGCCAATAATTCTTTTGAAAATCTCCTCATCAAGTCGGGTTTTCAATTTAGCGAAATCCAGAAAAATCTCCTTTTTTTACAGTCCTATAAGGAAGACTCTGTTATCGAGGAAGAGGATATTGTCAATGCTATTCCCAAGACCTTGCAGGACAATATTTTTGATTTAACTCAGTTTATTCTGACTAAAAAGATGGACCAGGCGCGTGACTTGGTTAGAGATTTGACCTTGCAAGGTGAAGATGAAATCAAACTGATTGCAGTCATGCTAGGACAATTTCGGACTTTTACTCAGGTGAAAATTTTGGCGGAGTCTGGGCAAACAGAATCTCAGATTGCAAGTAGTCTAGGAAGTTTTCTCGGACGCAATCCAAATCCCTATCAGATTAAGTTTGCGCTGAGAGATTCAATAGGACTTTCCTTTAGCTTTTTGAAGCAAGCTATTTCCTATTTGATTGAGACAGACTATCAGATTAAAACAGGTCTTTATGAAAAAGGTTTCCTTTTTGAAAAGGCACTCCTACAGATTGCTAGTCAGGTAAATTGATATTTTTTGAAACTACAACCTGCGTCAGGATTAGCTTGTCGTGGGTTTCTTGCTGATTTGCTTGTTTTATACTCAATGAAAATCAAAGAGCAAACTAGGAAACTAGACGCAGGTTGCTCAAAGCGTTGCTTTGAGCTTGTAGATAAGACTGACGAAGTCAGCTCAAAACACTGTTTTGAGGTTGTGGATAGAACTGACGAAGTCAGCTCAAAACACTGTTTTGAGGTTGTAGATAAGACTGACGAAGTCAGTTACCTATACCTATGGCAAGGCGACGTTGATGCGGTTTGAAGAGATTTTCGAAGAGTATTATTAGAAAGTATTTCAGTGATTTCCTTATCTATAAGCAAAAAACTTGAAAAAAGTGAATGTTTGCGTTATCATTTTCATATAGAAAGAAAAAGAGGTATTACAGATGGCTATTATTTTACCAGATCTTCCATATGCATATGATGCTTTGGAACCATACATCGATGCGGAAACAATGCACTTGCACCATGACAAACACCATCAAACTTATGTCAACAATGCTAATGCAGCTCTTGAAAAACACCCTGAAATCGGTGAAGACCTTGAAGCCTTGCTTGCTGATGTAGAATCTATTCCAGCTGATATCCGTCAAGCACTTATCAACAACGGTGGCGGACACTTGAACCACGCTCTTTTCTGGGAATTGATGACTCCTGAAAAAACAGCTCCATCAGCAAAACTTGCAGCAGCAATCGATGCAACATTTGGTTCATTTGAAGAATTCCAAGCAGCCTTCACTGCAGCAGCAACAACTCGTTTTGGTTCAGGATGGGCATGGTTGGTTGTCAACAAAGAAGGGAAGCTTGAAGTGACTTCAACAGCAAACCAAGACACACCAATCTCAGAAGGTAAAAAACCAATCTTGGGCTTGGACGTTTGGGAACATGCTTATTACGTGAAATACCGCAACGTGCGTCCTGACTACATCAAAGCTTTCTTCTCAGTGATCAACTGGAATAAAGTAAATGAATTGTACGCAGCTGCTAAATAATGATAGTTGGAGGGAAGAATTGTTCTTCTCTTTTTAAGGTTATATTATTTTGGTCTGACAAAATCGTCAGACTTTTTTCATTTTTATGAGAAACGTGCTAAGTGCTAGAAATTATGGTAGAATAAAGTATTAAGTAATCGTGGAAAAAGGATATCTATGCGAAAAGAAATTGCACCTGAATTATACAACTATAACAAGTTTCCTGGTCCTGAGTTTCATTTACACGGGGACAAGGTAGAAACGGAAGGGCTAGCTTTTTCCTTGGTGGAAAATATCAAGGATGCCTTTGATGTGACGGCTTTTAATCAGCGTTTTTCAGAAGTCTTAACAAAGTTTGATTATATCGTGGGAGACTGGAGCAACGAACAGCTTCGCCTACGAGGTTTTTATAAGGATGACCGAACAGAAGAAAAACTTGAAAAAATCAGTCGTTTACAAGACTATCTTTTAGAGTATTGTAGTTATGGTTGTGCCTATTTTGTCCTAGAAAATGAAGCACCTAAGCGCGCATCATTTGACAAGAAAATGCGTAAGAAGGAAGAAGAAACACCTTCTAAAAAAGGAAAGAAATCGACTCAAACCAAACGAAAACCGAATGCAGATAAGAAAAATAGACGTCGTCAGAAGGACCAGCATTCTCAGAAAGAGGACAAGGGGCAACGTCATTTTGTCATTCGTCAGAAGTGAGTAGAGAATAAGGAGTAGAAATGAAACCGTCAATTTATAGTTTAACACGTCAAACCATGCAGGAATGGGTTTTGGAGCAGGGAGAAAAGAAATTCCGTGCAGATCAAATCTGGGAATGGCTTTACCGTAAACGTGTCCAGTCATTTGAAGAAATGACTAACCTTTCAAAGGATTTGATTGCTAAGCTTAATGACCAGTTTGTGGTCAATCCCTTGAAACAACGTATCGTTCAAGAGTCTGCTGATGGGACAGTTAAATATCTTTTTGAATTGCCAGATGGAATGCTGATTGAGACAGTACTCATGCGTCAACATTACGGTTTATCTGTCTGTGTGACCACTCAGGTCGGCTGTAATATCGGTTGTACCTTCTGTGCCTCTGGTTTGATTAAGAAACAACGTGACCTCAATAACGGTGAAATCGTAGCGCAAATCATGCTGGTTCAGAAATACTTTGATGAGCGTGGTCAGGACGAACGCGTCAGCCATATTGTTGTCATGGGAATTGGTGAGCCCTTTGATAACTACAATAATGTCTTGAATTTTGTTCGTACTATCAATGATGATAAAGGAATGGCCATCGGTGCTCGTCACATCACGGTTTCAACCTCAGGTTTGGCCCATAAAATTCGTGACTTTGCTAATGAAGGGGTTCAGGTCAATCTTGCCGTTTCCCTTCACGCACCTAACAATGAATTGCGCTCAAGCATCATGAAGATTAACCGTGCCTTTCCGATTGAGAAACTCTTTGCTGCTATTGAGTACTATATTGAGACAACCAACCGTCGTGTGACCTTTGAATACATCATGCTCAATGAAGTCAATGACGGTGTAGAACAAGCCTTGGAATTGGCTGAATTGCTCAAGAACATCAAGAAATTGTCTTATGTAAACTTGATTCCTTATAACCCAGTTAGTGAGCATGACCAATATAGCCGTAGTCCTAAAGAGCGCGTCCTGGCCTTCTATGATACGCTTAAGAAAAAAGGGGTTAACTGTGTTGTTCGTCAAGAGCATGGTACTGATATTGATGCAGCTTGTGGACAATTGCGTTCTAATACAATGAAAC
The DNA here is from genome assembly GCF_002096895.1 of Streptococcus mitis. GTDB lineage: Bacteria > Bacillota > Bacilli > Lactobacillales > Streptococcaceae > Streptococcus > Streptococcus mitis_AH. Next base: position 126,812 of record NZ_NCVI01000018.1, read on the forward strand.
GTGACCGCCAGAAAGCAGTCGCAGCAGTCAATCCTTAATGATGAAGAAGACTTATAATCGTATTTTGGTCTGGGGAGTCATTTTCTATAGTATTTGTATCGTTTACTTTTGCTTTACTCCTCAAGAACATTCTCCCGTGGGGGTGGAAACTCCAGGTATTCAGCATCTTGGACGCCTGGTTTTTCTTTTGACTCCTTTCAATTCTCTCTGGAAACTGGGTGAGGTGAGTGACATAGGACAATTATGTTGGCTTTTTCTACAAAATATCCTCAATGTCTTCTTACTTTTTCCTCTGATTTTCCAACTCCTTTATCTCCTTCCAAATTTGCGTAAGACAAGAAAAGTGATCTTTTTCAGTTTTCTTATAAGCCTAGGAATTGAGTGTACGCAGTTAGTCTTAGATTTTTTCTTTGATTTTAATCGCGTCTTTGAGATTGATGATTTGTGGACCAATACCTTGGGTGGCTATCTGTCTTGGCTTCTCTATAAACAATTACATAAAAACAAGATAAGGAATTAAAATGAGTATTTTAGAAGTTAAAAATCTGAGTCATGGTTTTGGTGACCGTGCAATTTTTGAAGATGTGTCCTTCCGCCTCCTTAAGGGAGAACATATCGGTCTGGTCGGTGCCAATGGTGAAGGAAAATCAACCTTTATGAGCATTGTGACTGGTAAAATGCTGCCAGATGAAGGAAAGGTTGAGTGGTCCAAATATGTGACTGCGGGTTACTTGGATCAACACTCAGTCCTTGCTGAAGGGCAGTCGGTACGCGATGTTCTCCGTACAGCCTTTGATGAGCTTTTCAAAGCGGAAGCCCGGATCAATGACCTTTATATGGAAATGGCTGAAGATGGAGCGGATGTTGATGCTCTCATGGAAGAAGTGGGAGAACTTCAAGACCGTCTGGAGAGTCGTGATTTCTATACCTTGGATGCTAAGATTGATGAAGTAGCGCGCGCCCTTGGTGTCATGGACTTTGGCATGGATACGGATGTAACTTCTTTGTCAGGTGGGCAAAGAACCAAGGTGCTTTTGGCTAAACTCCTCCTTGAAAAGCCCGATATCTTGCTTTTGGACGAGCCGACCAACTACTTGGATGCTGAGCATATTGACTGGCTCAAGCGCTATCTCCAAAACTATGAGAATGCCTTTGTCCTTATTTCGCATGATATTCCATTCTTGAACGACGTGATTAATATTGTCTACCATGTGGAGAATCAACAGCTGACGCGTTATTCTGGTGATTACTACCAGTTCCAAGAAGTCTATGCTATGAAGAAATCTCAGCTAGAGGCAGCCTACGAACGTCAGCAGAAAGAGATTGCGGACCTCAAGGACTTCGTCGCTCGAAACAAAGCGCGTGTTGCAACACGAAATATGGCCATGTCTCGTCAGAAGAAATTGGATAAGATGGATATTATCGAACTGCAAAGTGAGAAACCAAAACCATCCTTTGATTTCAAACCGGCTCGTACACCAGGGCGCTTTATTTTCCAAGCCAAGGATTTGCAAATTGGTTATGATCGTCCTCTGACCAAGCCTTTAAATCTTACCTTTGAACGTAATCAAAAGGTTGCTATTATCGGGGCAAATGGCATCGGGAAAACAACTCTCTTGAAGTCCCTATTGGGCATTATTCCACCAATCGCTGGAGAGGTTGAACGTGGAGACTACCTAGAACTTGGCTACTTTGAACAAGAAGTAGAAGGTGGCAATCGTCAAACACCACTAGAGGCTGTTTGGAATGCCTTTCCAGCTCTCAACCAAGCAGAAGTTCGTGCAGCCCTTGCCCGTTGTGGTTTGACAACCAAGCATATTGAAAGCCAAATTCAGGTCTTGTCAGGTGGGGAACAAGCCAAGGTTCGTTTCTGTCTCTTGATGAATCGTGAAAACAATGTTTTAGTGCTGGACGAGCCGACCAACCACTTGGATGTGGATGCCAAGGATGAACTCAAACGCGCTCTTAAAGAATACAAGGGATCTATTCTTATGGTCTGCCACGAACCAGACTTCTATGAAGGCTGGATGGACCAAATCTGGGATTTTAATAATTTAACTTAAGAATGAGAGTAAAAGAAATACAGTACCGAATGTGGATACTGTATTTTTTTGGTTTTTAAGATTTAAAATTGTAATCTTTCACCACTTCGATGCTATCGATTGTGATAGCAGTAGTTGGCTTGTCTTTTTCATCTTTTTCGGCTTTAGCAATTTTATCTACAACATCCATACCGTCAATCACTTGACCAAAGACTGGGTGTTTGCCATCTAGACTAGGGTTTCCCCCTTCTTTATAGGCTTCGATAATTTTCTTTGGATACTTGCTTGTAGGGAGTTTAGCAGAGGTATCTGTAGAGTTTTGGTTGATGAAGAACTGGCTACCATTGGTGTTTGGTTGACCAGTATTAGCCATAGAAAGAGCACCACGGATGTTATAGAGATAAGGAGTAATCTCGTTTTTGAAACCAGTTCCCTTGTCTTTAGTCTTATCCTTGTCATGCCAGATGGACTGACCACCTGTACCGTCCCCTTTTGGATCTCCAGTTTGAACCATGAAGCCATCGATGACACGGTGGAAGGTAATGCCGTTATAGTAGCCTTCTTTGGCGTGAGTGAGGAAGTTTTCAACCGCTAGAGGAGCGAGTTTAGGGAATAGTTTGATACGGATATCTCCTTGACTTGTGTGTAGAATCACTTCAGCCTCGTCTTCAGCAACTTCTTTAGATAGTTGCGGGAAATTGGCGTTTTCGTTTGTTAAAGCATCGTTTAACTCCTTAGCAGATTGGGCAGCTGCTTTGGAACTTTCTTCAGCAGCAAGACTGGAATCAACATAGTCATCACCACGCAGACTGCGTTGGATGCTGCTACATCCAGCTAGAGCTACGGTGGACAGTAAAAGAAGGGTTGCTAGTTTTTTCATTCTATTCCTCTCAAAAATTTATTTCTACCATTGTACCCTAAAAGGAAGTGGATTTCAAATGTTAGTGACAAGACAGTTTAAGAGGAAGCCAACCAGAAAGTCGCTTGCTTAGGAGCATCAATGCCATAAGTGTATTCAAAGTATTTAGGGAATCAGATCTTAAGAAAGCTCGTAAAGTATCAAAATTAGTAAACGTCAATTAGAAAGAATTACTATATTTTAAAAGAGCACATTTTCAAAGGATTTTTTCTTTTGGCTTCAATTCCTAATTAGTCAATGAACTTAATACTAGGTCTCGAAAAGAATTATGCTTCCTCTTTATGTCTGAGTTCAAAGAGGTCTTCTACTTTCAGATTAAAAACTTGAGCAATTTTAAGAGCCATTTCCAGCGAAGGGTTGTAACGGTTATTTTCCAAGTGCAGAATTGTCTCGCGTCGCATGCCGATGAGGTCGGCTAACTCCTGCTGAGTCATGCCTGTGGACTCACGAACAGATTTGAGATTAGTAATAATATTGCTTTCTTTGGCCATGTTTATCCTCTACGTTCCAAGATAAGATAGACAACCGCAAAGATGCAAATCAAGACAGCTATGCTAATAAATATCTGTCCAATGTAAAGAGTGAGAGATCCCATATACCCAATGATAACTGCTAGAATCATCAGTGCGCCTAGTATAAAAACAAACATCAAGCTAGCTGCCTTGGCTAAATTAGCATAAAAGCGTTCGTCCGGAGTTTCCTTGACATTTTTTAAAGAGAAAAAACCAAATCCAATCATTTCAATAACGAGGCCAATTCCCAAAATCCATTCTTTAATACCCGAACTCACGCTTGGGGTCGCAACCCAAATCCCTACTGTATAAAAAATACTTGCTGCAAAAAAAAGTATCGTGTAAAGTTTAGCAGACAAGTCAAAAATAGTCTTTACCTTACTTTTCTGACTCTTATGAGGCCATGATTTCATATGTAGCCAGCCCCAAATAGCTACAATCTGACCTAACACTGAAATACCAGCAATAACTAATTTGGGTCCCCAACTAAGATTAGAACCAAATAAAACAGTAAAATCAATAAAGAGATCTACGGCAATCATTGAAATGAGGCCACGCATTTTTTGAATTTTTTTCATGATATACTCCTTTTTTGTGTTATAAATATATAACACTTAAATTTATGTTATAAATATATCACATTTAAATTTAGAAAGCAAGAATTTATGTGCCAAGGTGGCAATTATTTGAAAAAATTTTTTAATAAAAGCCCTTGATAGTCAAACAATTAAAGAATTCTTTGAAGCAATGCATCGGATTTGGTTTGGATAGTTTTGTTAATAATATTTGATGATAAAGAATTTTTGGAAAATCTAGATACTGTATGAATCTCTACTTTTTTCTTAGACTGTTATAAAGTCTGTCAGAATAAGCTTTATAGGTGTAGAAGTTAATTTTTACAGAACTAAACTATTCCCCTATTTATAATCTATTAATTCATATTTTATAAATTAATTAGTAGATATCATTCTTAAAATCCTTGATATTTCGCTTGGGAGCAGGCTTGGGATTTAGGAGCCAAGTATCCAAATCTCGTTCAGGCGATATGAAGGGCTTGACTTGATGGTCTTTATAAAATGTTTCTAAAATAGTATTCACGGATAGCCTCTTTCAAACATTTATTTCCTACTTCTAACAAATTTCTAAATGGTTTAAAAATTTTATAGTCTGTCAAGTTTTTTTCTTGACACCTGCCAGAAATCTGCTATAATAGAACATGTGCTAAATAGCTCAGCTATTTCACCGAAATAAAAAATAAGAAAAGAGACTTTAAAAATGGCAGTTAAAATCCGTTTGACTCGTATGGGTTCTAAGAAAAAACCTTTCTACCGTATCAACGTAGCAGATTCACGTTCACCACGTGACGGACGTTTCATTGAAACAGTTGGAACTTACAACCCACTTGTTGCTGAAAACCAAGTAACTTTGAAAGAAGACCGCGTTCTTGCATGGTTGGCTGATGGAGCTCAACCTTCAGACACAGTACGTAACATCCTTTCAAAAGAAGGCGTATTGAAAAAATTCCACGATTCTAAATTCTCAAAATAAGTTTAAAGTAGGTTGACAGATGGATACGATTGAAAATCTCATTATTGCGATTGTGAAACCCTTGATTTCACAACCAGATGCCTTAACTATCAAGATTGAAGATACACCAGAATTTTTGGAATATCATTTGGATCTTGATCAAAGCGATGTGGGTCGTGTAATCGGTCGTAAGGGTCGCACTATTTCTGCGATAAGAACGATTGTCTACTCTGTCCCAACTGAAGACAAAAAAGTAAGAATCGTTATTGACGAAAAATAAGAAGGGCGGGACGAATGTCTCGCTTTTTTTGTGTGGAGAAGTGTAAAATAGCATCCATCAAGTAACAGCATAATCGGGATTTGGAAGGATTTTTGAAGGGGGACTGGAAAAGAATGAACATTGATTGTATTTTAAACATAGATTGGGCAATGTACATTGATTGGTTATTGCGAATTTTACAGATTTCGACTTTTATAGGTGTAATTTTAAAAATTAGTTTTCAGAATAAGGCCTATATCAATAATATCGAAATTCAGGTAATTAAACCAATCGAATTTGATTCCTTACATACGAGATTTCATCATATATATGAGTTTAAACATGATGAAAATGATAAACATTATAACCATTTGATTTTTTATCCAAAGGAAGTTGATATTGAAATTATAGAATTTTATTCTTTAATCTATGATTCAAAAAGTAATCGTTTAGTTGATAATGATAAACTGCATACAGTTAAAAATTTAAAGAATTATACATGCTTATTGATTCATACAAATTTACCAGAGAATATGCCTAGTTTAAGAATGAAATGGAAAACAAGTCAGGGTGAAATTGGCGAGTATACATTTTATAGTAATATGTATAATGGGAATGTGAATATCTCATCTTTCAAATATAAATTAACATTAAAGAGGAAACTATTAGCACTTTTTGGACTATAGCGACCCCTCTATGTATCTTCCTCCAACTTGAGAAAATCCTTGGAACGTGTTAAAATAAAGGATAAGGATTTTTAATAATTCATTATATAGAACGAGTGGATTTCTTTATGAAGAGGATTGAAGTATCTACAGAAATTGGTAGTCTCTCTGTTACTTATCAAAAGCAAAAGAAAATGCTAGTTTGTTTAAGTGGCGCAGGTTTGCTACCAAGTTATGAAAATTTTTCACTTATACTCGAAAAACTTCCTCCCACAATTGGTTATTTGACAATTGATTTTCCAAACACAGGTAGAAGTCCGATTCATGACCAAGCTGGAAAAAATCTGGATAATCTTGCAGATGCGGTTTATGAAGTACTTGAAGAATTGGCGATTTCTGAATATATACTTTGTGTACATAGTTTGAGTGGAATTTTAGCTTGTAAATTGCTCAAGAAACCAATTAAGTGTCAGGCTTTAGTAGCAATTGAACCGACAACTAAAAACGTCATGTTTGCTGATTTTTCAGAAAATTCTTATCCAGAAATGGAAGAGCAGATGAGGCTGATTGACGAGTGTGGTCCTGAACTTTATTTTAAGAACTTAACTCAAGCAACATTTAGACCTGAAATTAATAAAGAAATCTGGGAAATAATGCAGGGAAAAGGCTCAGAGTTGGAAAATCAAGATCCAGGATTTCAAATATCTGGAGAGATTACTGAGGAAGATTTTGAGAATTTGTCGATAGAAACTTGTACCCCTGTATTTATTTTTTGTCAGCCTTATAGAGAAAAAGAGTACAGAGAATCAGAATATTGGACTTCCAATACTAAACTCATTTTAGGAGGGAATCACCATTATTTACAATGGTCAGAATCAGAAAAAATTGCGACTATTATTCGAGAATTGTTAGAATAAGATGGATAGAAATAAAGTACAGGAGACAAGATGAACTACTTTAATGTTGGGAAAATCGTCAATACGCAAGGATTGCAGGGTGAGATGCGAGTCTTGTCTGTGACGGATTTTGCAGAAGAACGGTTTAAAAAAGGTACTGAGCTGGCTTTGTTTGATGAAAAAGATCAGTTTGTTCAAACAGTGACCATCGCTAGCCACCGTAAACAGAAGAACTTTGACATTATTAAATTCAAAGATATGTACCATATCAACGCTATCGAAAAGTACAAGGGATACAGTCTCAAGGTTGCTGAGGAAGATTTGAATGACCTAGACGATGGTGAATTCTACTATCACGAGATTATCGGTTTGGAAGTCTATGAGGGTGATAACTTGATTGGAACCATCAAAGAAATCCTGCAACCAGGTGCTAACGATGTCTGGGTGGTCAAGCGAAAAGGCAAGCGTGATTTGCTCTTGCCTTATATCCCACCAGTGATTCTCAATGTTGATATTCCAAATAACCGAGTCGATGTGGAAATCTTAGAAGGGTTAGACGATGAAGATTGATATTTTAACCCTTTTTCCAGAGATGTTTTCTCCGCTAGAGCACTCAATCGTTGGAAAGGCTCGAGAAAAGGGGCTCTTGGATATCCAGTATCATAATTTTCGAGAAAATGCTGAAAAGGCCCGCCATGTCGACGATGAGCCCTACGGAGGCGGTCAGGGGATGTTGCTCCGAGCCCAACCCATTTTCGATGCCTTTGATGCTATTGAAAAGAAAAATCCGCGCGTCATTCTCCTCGATCCTGCTGGAAAGCAGTTTGATCAGGCTTATGCTGAGGATTTGGCTCAAGAGGAAGAGTTAATCTTTATCTGTGGGCACTATGAGGGTTATGATGAGCGTATTAAGACCTTGGTGACAGATGAGGTTTCTCTGGGAGACTATGTACTGACTGGTGGTGAGTTGGCAGCTATGACCATGATTGATGCTACGGTACGCCTGATTCCAGAAGTGATTGGCAAGGAGTCTAGCCACCAAGATGATAGTTTTTCTTCTGGGCTTCTCGAATATCCTCAGTACACACGTCCCTACGATTATCGAGGTATGGTTGTGCCAGATGTACTGATGAGTGGACACCATGAAAAGATTCGTCAGTGGCGCCTGTATGAGAGTTTAAAGAAAACCTATGAACGCAGACCGGATTTGCTTGAACATTATCAACTGACAGCAGAAGAAGAAAAAATGCTGGCAGAAATTAAAGAAAACAAAGAATAAAGGAGATACCTATGCAAGTAATCAAACGTGATGGAGAAATTGCTGAATTTAATCCAGATAAGATTTACCAAGCTATCTTAAAAGCAGCCCAGACTGTCTATGTATTGACAGATGATTTACGTCAAAACCTTGCACAAGTCACTAAGAAAGTGGTTTTGGATTTGGAAGAGGCCAAGGTGGAACGTGCTACCATCAGCATGATTCAGTCTATGGTTGAACATCGTTTACTGGGTGCAGGTTACATTACCATAGCAGAACACTACATTTCCTATCGTCTACAACGTGACTTGGAAAGAAGTGGTTATGGAGATCATATCGCGGTTCATTTACATTTTGAACAAATTCGCTAAGAAAAAAGAGTGGGATGAAGCAACTACATCTCACTCTTTCTTAAATCTATTTTTTTGGGCTGTTTGGACAGTTGAAGGGACAAATCGTAGGCGTTGAATATCGCTTATGCGGATAATACGGGTCACATTTTTAGCAAAATTTTTCACGATAATTTGCTGGCGTTGCTGATCGTATTTGATGATGTCACCTGTAAAACTTGTCTCAGACAAGATAAGGTGAACAGCAGTTTGTTTCTGGATAGCCTCTTCAATAGTAGCAGTTAGGGAGTTGGTTTCAGTCTGGTCAGGTTGGTCATGTCCATTTAAAAAGTCATGTATTTTATCTAGAACTTGCTGGAATTTATGTCTCATAGTGGCCTCCCTTCTTTTATATCAATATTATATAAAATTTTCCTAAAATCTACAAGATTTTACGAATAAACTAATGAAAGCTAAAAAAAGGAGAAGAAAATGGCAGAATTTACATTTGAAATCGAAGAGCACTTGTTGACTCTTTCTGAAAACGAAAAAGGTTGGACCAAGGAAATCAACCGTGTGAGCTTTAATGGTGCCCCTGCAAAGTTTGATATTCGTGCTTGGAGTCCAGATCATACTAAAATGGGCAAGGGAATTACCCTCTCTAATGAAGAATTTCAAACCATGGTGGATGCCTTTAAAGGCAACTAAGTTTTCAAAATGAAAGAAAAGGATATTGAGTTATGACAACTCGATATCCTTTTTTTAGTTGGTAAAGTAAGCCTGATTTTTAAGGCGTTGAAGTAGTGGATGACTAATAAGACTAATAGCAAGAAGTTTACCAAGGTCTGGAATGATAAAGGGAAAAACTCCTACAACAAGAGCTTTTTCAAATGGCATTCCAGCTAGGAAATGCAAGCTTAGAATCCCGCCGACAAAGACAAGGGCATCACCCAAGAGGTTTGCAAGAAAAATCTTGACAACTCCACTCTTGCTGTCAGTTAGAGATGAAGTAAGTCCAGAGTAAACGAGATAAAACCAAAGATAGCCTGCAGTAGGACCAACCAACGCCTGCAATCCAGCTCCCCCTCCTGCAAAGACAGGAAGACCGATAGCACCTAGAAGAAGATAGAGTCCAACAGAAAGTACAGCCTCTCTGGGTCTAAAGACAGTAGCAATCAAGCCGATTGCAAAGTTTTGCAGAGTGAAGGGAACAGGTCCAATTGGAAGAGTGATTTGTGCCAATACAGCAATGAGAGCAGCCCCAATAGCAGGGATAGCATAAACGTGAGCTTTTTTCAAAATAGTTAACCTCTTTTCTGATGTATAGTAACTATTATACTCGTAAGAACATTATTGTCAACCTGTTTTATAGAGCAAGGTAACAAAAACTGTAACGGCCGATTTTCCTGACTGGGTAAGTTGTTTTCATCATTTCGTAAATCATCAAAAAAGAAGCAGACACATTTGTATCAGCTTCTTTTATTTCGATTAACGCATGGTTACAAATTCTTCAGATGCAGTTGGGTGAATCGCTACAGTTGCATCAAAGTCAGCCTTGGTCGCTCCCATTTTGATAGCAACAGCAAATCCTTGAATCATTTCATCAACACCGTATCCAATTCCATGAAGTCCGACAACTTTTTCTTCTGAACCAGCTGTGATCAATTTGAAACGAGTTTCTTGACGGTTGCAAGTGCAAGCAGAGTACATAGAAGTAAAGCTTGATTTATAAACCTTGATTTGGTCTTGACCGTATTCTTTAATAGCTTGCTCTTCTGTCAAGCCAACAGTTCCGATAGCAGGGTGTGAAAAGACGACAGTTGGAATAGTTGTGTAGTCCATTTTTGCAGTTGTTTTGCCGTTAAAGAGACGTTCAGATAGGGTACGCCCAGCCTTGATAGCAACTGGAGTTAGTTCTTTTTCGCCTGTTACATCACCTAGAGCATAGATTCCCTCAACAACAGTATTTTGGTATTCATCTACTTGGATAAAGCCACGTTCATTCAGAGTCACTCCAGCTTTTTCAAGTTGCAAGTCCTTAACGTTTGGACGGCGACCAGTAGCCCAGATAACTTGGCTAGCTGTGTGACTAGTACCATCTTCGAAATGAATGGTAATGCCTTCAGCAGTTTTTTCTAACTTGGCAGGGACTTTGTGAGTATGAAGTGGCAAGTTTGTTCTTTCCATTTCCTTGACCAGACCTTCAACGATATAAGAATCAAAACCACGTAAAGGACGATCGCGGCGAACAAAGAGGTCTGTCTTGACACCAAAAGTGTGGAGCACGCCAGCCAATTCAACGGCAATATAACCCGCGCCTAAAATAGCAACTGACTCTGGCAATTCTTCCCAGGCAAATACATCATCAGAAGAGCCACCTAGCTCAGCACCAGGAATATTTGGAATACTTGGATGGGCACCAGTAGCAATCACGATATGTTTAGCACGAATCAACTCACCATTTACGCTAACAGTATGAGAATCTACAAATTCAGCATGACCTTCAATCAAGTCTACTCCGTTGCGTTTAAAACTGCCATCATAAGAAGAACGAGCGCGATCGATGTAGGCTTCACGATTGCGACGTAGGGTTGCAAAGTCAAAGTTAAGATCAGTAGTTTTAAAACCATAGTCTTCTCCAAATTGATGGAAAGTCTCAGCGATTTGCGCCCCGTACCACATGATTTTTTTAGGAACACAACCGACATTGACACATGTTCCGCCTAGTTTCTTTTCCTCAATAACGGCCGCTTTGGCTCCGTGTTCACCAGCACGGTTCATGGTAGCAATTCCTCCGCTACCTCCACCGATAGCAATGATATCATATTCTCTCATTGAAAACTCCTTTATACTCTTTTAAATAGTAGAGTGTCATTTTTTGATAGTCATATTCTATCTTTTTTTTGATGTGATTGCAAAAATCTGCTACGTTCAAAAAAAATAAAGAAAAGGCTTGCAAAAAAGAAAAATAAAGTGTATTATATAACTAGTACAACGATTGTAAAATAAATTCCGAACAATAATTAAATCCTGAAATGTCATTATTTCGTTCTGAAATGTTATTGTTTCAAATTGATAATTTTTGTATAATATTGTTAAGAACTTTAAATCAAAAAGGAGTTTCATTATGAAAAAGAATGGTAAAGCTAAAAAGTGGCAATTGTATGCAGCAATCGGTGCTGCAAGTGTGGTTGTATTGGGTGCTGGGGGCATTTTGCTCTTTAGACAACCTTCTCAGACTGCTGTAAAAGATGAGGCTACTCATCTTGTTGTTGCTAAAGAAGGAACCGTGGCATCCTCTGTTTTATTATCAGGGACAGTAACGGCAAAAAATGAACAATATGTTTATTTTGATGCTAGTAAGGGAGATTTAGATGAAATCCTTGTTTCTGTGGGGGATAAGGTTAGTGAAGGGCAGGCTTTAGTCAAGTACAGTAGTTCAGAAGCCCAGGCGGCCTATGATTCAGCTAGCCGAGCAGTAGCTAAGGCAGATCGTCATATCAATGAACTCAATCAAGCACGAAATGAAGCCGCTTCAGCTCCGGCTCCACAGTTACCAGCACCAGCAGGAGGCGAAGGAGCTGCAGGGCAAACTCCAGCTCCAGTCTCAGGAAATGCAGTTTCATCTATTGATGCACAACTAGGTGATGCCCGTGATGCTCGTGCAGATGCAGAAGCGCAATTAAGTAAGGCTCAAAGTCAGTTGGATGCCATGACGGTTCTCAGTACCCTGGAGGGAACTGTGGTTGAAGTCAACCACAATGTTTCTAAATCTCCAACAGGAGCTAGTCAAGTAGTCGTTCATGTCGTAAGTAATGAAAACTTGCAAGTTAAGGGTGAACTATCTGAATATAACCTTGCCAACCTCTCTGTAGGACAAGAAGTAACCTTTACTTCTAAAGTTTACCAAGATAAGAGCTGGACAGGTAAGATTAGCTATATCTCTGACTATCCTAAAACTAGTGGTGAAGCAGCAAGTGCAGCTACTGCCGCAACAGGTGGTAATTCTGGTTCTAAATATCCATATACCATCGATGTTACAAGTGAAATCGGTGATTTGAAACAAGGATTCTCAGTAAGTGTTGAGGTTAAGAATAAGAGTAAAGCCATTTTGGTTCCTCTAACAAGTGTTGTGACTGAAAATGATAAGAACTATGTCTGGGTGCTTGACGAGCAGAAAAAGGCCAAGAAAGTGGAAGTTGGTTTGGGCAATGCTGATGCAGACAACCAAGAAATCACTTCAGGTCTGACAAATGGAGTCAAGGTCATCAGTAACCCAACGTCTTCTCTAGAGGAAGGAAAAGAGGTGAAGGCTGATGAAGCAACTAATTAGTCTAAAAAATATCTGCAGAAGCTACCGTAACGGTGACCAAGAACTGCAGGTTCTCAAAAATATCAACCTAGAAGTGAATGAGGGTGAATTTGTTGCCATCATGGGACCATCTGGTTCGGGTAAGTCTACTCTCATGAATACGATTGGTATGTTGGATACACCAACCAGTGGAGAATATTATCTTGAAGGCCAAGAAGTAGCTGGACTTGGTGAAAAACAACTAGCCAAGGTCCGTAACCAACAAATCGGATTTGTCTTTCAGCAGTTCTTTCTTCTATCTAAACTTAATGCTCTGCAAAACGTAGAATTGCCCTTGATTTACGCGGGAGTTTCATCTTCAAAACGTCGCAAGTTAGCTGAGGAATATTTAGATAAGGTTGAATTGACAGAACGCAGTCACCATTTGCCTTCAGAATTATCTGGTGGTCAAAAGCAACGTGTGGCTATTGCGCGTGCCTTGGTAAACAATCCTTCTATTATCCTAGCGGACGAACCGACAGGAGCCTTGGATACCAAAACAGGGAACCAAATTATGCAACTATTGGTTGAGTTGAACAAAGAAGGAAAAACCATTATCATGGTAACGCATGAGCCTGAAATCGCTGCTTATGCTAAACGCCAGATTGTCATTCGAGATGGAGTTATTTCGTCTGACAGTTCGCAGTTAGAGAAGGAGGAAAACTAAGATGCAGAATCTGAAATTTGCCTTTTCATCTATCATGGCCCACAAGATGCGCTCTTTTCTCACTATGATTGGGATTATCATTGGTGTTTCATCAGTTGTTGTTATTATGGCTCTGGGGGATTCCATGTCTCGTCAGGTCAATAAAAATATGACCAAGTCACAGAAGAATATCCATGTTTTTTTCTCACCTATTAAAAGTAAAGATGGCTCTTTTACCCAAAAACAATCAGCATTGACAGTTTCTGGGAAAGAAGAGGAAGTTCCTGTGGAACCACCAAAACCACAAGAAGCTTGGGTCAAGGAGGCTGCTAAAGTTAAAGGTGTAGATAGTTACTATGTAACCAACTCGACCAATACCACCTTGTCTTATAAAGACAAAAAAGTGGAGCGTGCTAGCTTGACAGGTGGAAATATTACTTACATGAAGGCGGTTGAAAATGAAATTGTTGCAGGCCGCAGTCTCATAGCTCAGGATTATAAAGATGTGGCCAGTGTCATTTTGCTAGACCAAGAACTTGCTAATAGCCTGTTTGGATCTGCTCAAGAAGCTGTTAACCAGGTTATAGATGTTGGTGGCTTTAGCTATCGTGTCATTGGTGTCTATACCAGCGATGAGGCCAAGACTGCCAAGACTTTTGGTATTGGTGGACTTCCAATTACGACTAATATTTCTCTTGCCAATAACTTCAATATGGATGAAATTTCTGATATTGTCTTCCGTGTCAATGATACAAGTTTGACACCAACAGTGGGACCAGAATTAGCTAGAAAATTGACCGAGATTGCTGGTCTTCAGCAAGGGGAGTATCAGGTGTCAGATGCGACTGCAGCCTTCCAAGAAGTACAACAAATGTTCGGTTTTATAACTACGATTATTAGTGCCATTGCAGGAATTTCACTTTTTGTTGGAGGGACTGGTGTTATGAACATCATGCTGGTTTCGGTGACGGAGCGTACGCGTGAGATTGGTCTCCGTAAGGCTTTGGGTGCAACGCGTGCCAATATTTTAATTCAGTTTTTGATTGAATCCATGATTTTGACCTTGCTTGGTGGAGTTATTGGTCTAACCATTGCGACAGGCTTAACAGCTATAGCTGGTCTACTCTTGCAAGGATTGATTGCGGGTATAGAAGTAGGAGTGTCAATCCCGGTTGCCCTATTTAGTCTTGCAGTTTCGGCTAGCGTTGGTATGATTTTTGGAGTCTTGCCAGCCAACAAGGCATCGAAACTTGATCCAATTGAAGCCCTTCGTTATGAATAAGATCAACAAGATGGACACTCGTCTATCTTGTTTTTGTATGGATTTCCCTATCGAAAATCAGTAAAAATGTGATATAATGAAGTGTTAGAAAAACAGGTTTCATTTGCCTGGAAAGGAAAAATTATGTCTGAAAAGAATTTTTATATTACAACACCGATTTACTATCCATCTGGTAAACTTCATATCGGTTCTGCCTACACAACCATCGCTTGTGATGTCCTAGCCCGTTACAAACGCCTCATGGGCTACGATGTCTTTTATCTGACAGGTCTTGATGAGCACGGTCAAAAGATTCAACAAAAAGCAGAAGAAGCTGGTATCACACCCCAATCCTATGTTGATGGGATGGCAGTTGGAGTTAAAGAACTCTGGCACTTACTAGATATATCATACGATAAATTTATCCGCACAACTGATGACTACCATGAAAAAGTTGTCGCACAAGTCTTTGAACGCTTGCTGGCTCAAGATGACATCTATTTGGGTGAATATTCTGGTTGGTATTCAGTTTCAGATGAGGAATTCTTTACAGAAAGCCAGCTTGCAGAAGTTTTCCGTGACGAAGCTGGAAATGTAACTGGTGGTATCGCTCCATCAGGTCACGAAGTGGAATGGGTATCTGAAGAGTCTTATTTCCTTCGTCTTAGCAAGTACCAAGACCGTCTAGTAGAATTTTTCAAAGCTCATCCTGAATTTATCACTCCAGATGGTCGTCTGAATGAAATGCTTCGCAACTTTATCGAGCCAGGTTTAGAGGATTTGGCGGTTTCTCGTACAACCTTTACATGGGGTGTGCCAGTGCCATCTAATCCTAAACACGTTGTCTACGTTTGGATTGATGCCCTTCTTAACTATGCGACAGCTCTTGGCTACGGTCAAGATGAACATGGTAACTTTGACAAGTTCTGGAATGGAACAGTCTTCCACATGGTAGGAAAAGACATCCTTCGATTCCACTCAATCTACTGGCCAATCCTTCTTATGATGCTCGATATCAAATTGCCAGATCGTCTGATTGCCCATGGTTGGTTTGTCATGAAAGACGGCAAAATGTCTAAGTCTAAAGGAAATGTCGTTTACCCTGAAATGTTGGTAGAGCGTTATGGACTAGATCCGCTTCGTTACTATCTCATGCGTAGCCTTCCAGTTGGTTCAGACGGAACCTTCACTCCAGAAGACTATGTAGGCCGTATCAACTATGAATTGGCCAATGACCTTGGAAACCTCCTTAACCGTACGGTTTCCATGATTAACAAATATTTTGATGGTCAAGTCCCTGCATATGTAGAAGGCGTGACTGAATTTGACAATGCCCTTGCTGACGTTGCAGAACAATCAATCGCTGACTACCACACCTACATGGAAGCAGTTGACTACCCACGTGCACTTGAAGCAGTCTGGACTCTCATATCTCGTACTAACAAATACATCGACGAGACAGCTCCATGGGTCTTGGCTAAGGATGAAGCACTCCGTGACCAATTGGCAAGTGTCATGAGTCACTTGGCAGCCAGCCTTCGTGTTGTAGCTCACTTGATTGAGCCATTTATGATGGAAACCAGTCGTGCAGTCTTGACTCAACTTGGTTTAGCAGAAGTTTCTAGCCTTAAAAACCTGAACTTGGCGGACTTCCCTGCAGGTGTAACTGTAGTTGCTAAGGGAACACCAATCTTCCCACGTCTCGATATGGAAGAAGAAATCGCCTATATCAAAGAACAAATGGAAGGCAATAAGCCAGCTGTCGAAAAAGAATGGAACCCAGACGAAGTCGAACTCAAACTCAACAAAGAAGAAATCAAGTTTGAGGACTTTGATAAGGTTGAAATCCGTGTCGCAGAAGTCAAAGAAGTTTCTAAAGTAGAAGGTTCAGATAAGTTGCTTCAATTCCGCTTAGATGCTGGTGATGGTGAAGATCGTCAAATCCTCTCAGGAATTGCCAAATACTATCCAAACGAACAAGAATTGGTCGGAAAGAAAGTTCAAATCGTTGCCAACCTCAAACCTCGTAAGATGATGAAGAAATATGTCAGCCAAGGTATGATCCTATCAGCTGAACATGATGGAAAATTAACCCTTCTCACAGTTGATCCAGCTGTACCAAATGGAAGTGTGATTGGGTAAAAGTAAAAGATCAACGTTATGTACATCTGCCAGAACGAATACAAAGTCCTTAGACTACAAGTTTCTAAGGGCTTTTCTTTGTTGACTAAACTGAGATTTTCATTGATGGAATTTGTATTAAGTTCGCATACAATAACCACAAATATACTCACTAAGTTCTAGACAAGTAAGCTGGGTTCATGAGTGGAAACTGGAAGTTGAGATTGGCTTGGATCTGAAAAAAACGGGGAAAAAGCCGCTTGACCCTCATACGTTGAAAAGTCATGTGGAAGTTGCTTTTAGAACTTACCATTATTTTTCTATCTTTATTAGAATGATTTCTAATGTAGAAGTATAATAGATTTTTTGGTATAATAAAAGTTATGGAAATTGAAAAAACCAATCGTATGAATGCGCTCTTTGAGTTTTATGCGGCGCTTTTGACAGACAAGCAAATGAATTATATAGAGCTCTACTACGCTGATGATTATAGCCTTGCTGAGATTGCTGAAGAGTTTGGTGTCAGTCGTCAGGCTGTCTATGATAATATCAAGCGGACAGAAAAGATTCTGGAAGATTATGAGATGAAATTGCACATGTACTCGGACTACATTGTCCGTAGTCAGATTTTTGACCAGATTTTGGAGCGCTATCCCAAGGATGACTTTCTGCAGGAGCAGATAGAAATTTTAACAAGCATTGATAATAGAGAATAAGAGGAAGAAAAATGGCATTTGAAAGTTTAACAGAACGTTTACAGAACGTCTTTAAAAATCTACGTAAAAAAGGAAAAATCTCTGAGGCGGATGTTCAAGAAGCGACCAAAGAGATTCGCTTGGCCTTGCTTGAAGCCGACGTTGCTTTGCCTGTTGTAAAGGACTTTATCAAGAAGGTTCGTGAACGTGCAGTCGGGCATGAAGTCATTGATACCCTTAATCCTGCGCAACAAATTATTAAAATCGTTGATGAGGAATTGACGGCTGTTTTGGGTGCTGATACGGCAGAAATTATCAAGTCACCTAAGATTCCGACGATTATCATGATGGTCGGTTTGCAGGGGGCTGGTAAAACAACTTTTGCAGGTAAATTGGCCAACAAACTCAAGAAAGAAGAAAATGCCCGTCCTTTGATGATTGCGGCGGATATCTATCGTCCTGCTGCCATTGATCAGCTTAAAACATTGGGGCAACAGATTGATGTTCCAGTCTTTGCACTTGGGACAGAAGTACCAGCTGTTGAGATTGTTCGTCAAGGTTTGGAGCAAGCCCAAACTAATCATAACGACTATGTCTTGATTGATACGGCAGGTCGTTTGCAGATTGATGAGCTTCTCATGAATGAGCTTCGTGACGTGAAAGCATTGGCTCAACCAAACGAAATTCTCCTTGTCGTTGATGCTATGATTGGTCAAGAAGCTGCCAATGTTGCGCGTGAGTTTAATGCTCAGTTAGAAGTGACTGGGGTTATCCTTACCAAGATTGATGGGGATACTCGTGGTGGTGCGGCTCTATCTGTTCGTCACATTACTGGAAAACCAATCAAGTTCACTGGTACGGGTGAAAAGATTACCGACATTGAAACCTTCCACCCAGATCGCATGTCTAGCCGTATCCTTGGTATGGGGGATATGCTCACTTTGATTGAGAAAGCTTCTCAGGAATACGATGAGCAAAAAGCTCTTGAAATGGCTGAGAAGATGCGTGAAAACACCTTTGATTTCAATGATTTCATCGATCAGTTGGATCAGGTGCAAAACATGGGACCAATGGAAGACTTGCTCAAGATGATTCCAGGTATGGCCAACAATCCAGCCCTTCAAAACATGAAGGTGGATGAACGCCAGATTGCGCGCAAACGTGCTATTGTGTCTTCAATGACACCTGAAGAACGTGAAAATCCAGATTTGTTAAATCCAAGCCGTCGTCGTCGTATTGCCGCAGGTTCTGGAAATACTTTTGTAGAAGTCAATAAATTCATCAAAGACTTTAACCAGGCTAAACAGCTCATGCAGGGTGTCATGTCTGGGGATATGAACAAAATGATGAAGCAAATGGGGATCAATCCAAACAACCTTCCTAAAAATATGCCAAATATGGGAGGAATGGATATGTCTGCCCTTGAAGGAATGATGGGACAAGGTGGGATGCCTGACTTGTCAGCTCTCGGAGGGGCAGGAATGCCAGATATGAGCCAGATGTTTGGTGGCGGACTCAAAGGTAAAATTGGTGAATTTGCTATGAAACAGTCTATGAAACGGATGGCGAATAAAATGAAAAAAGCGAAGAAGAAACGCAAGTAAGACAAAAGATTGATGCCAGTCTCATTTGATGAGAAAATGAAGTAAATATTTCTATGAAAAACTGTATAGAATCAAGGTTTTTGAACACTTGATTCTATGCTTTTTTGTTATGTAACTATCAGTCATATAACAAAATAACTAGCCTTTCTAGACTAGTTATTCTCAAGATAAAATTCAAAACGTTCGCCTACATACTGACTTTTTACGTATTCAAAAGCTGTCCCATCTTCTAGGTAGGAAACTTGGGTCAGTCCAAGAATAGCATGTCCTTTTTCAACTTCCAAATAGTGGGCAATTTTTTCTTTAGCGAGACGAGCATAGATAGTCTGCTGTGATTTGCCAATACGATAGCCATGTTTTTGTAGAGTTTGGAAGAAATGATTGGTGATTTCTTCTTTCTTAAAATCTTTAATGAATTTTTCAGGAATAGAAGCAACTTCATAAACCAGAGGGACTTGGTCGGCATAACGAACACGTTCCATTCGGATAATATTTTCCGTAGGAGAAATTCCTAGCTTGGCAACTTCCTGCTCATTGGGAATGGTTTTTCTGTAGGAAATGAGTTGGCTAGAGGGGACTTTACCTTGGGACTTAACAATTTCAGTAAAACTGGTTGTCCCTCGCATCTTTTCTTGTACTCGAGTACTGGAAACAAAGGTGCCACTTCCTACGCGGCGCTCTAAGACGCCTTCTTCGACTAATAGAGATACAGCTTGGCGGAGAGTCATGCGACTAACCGCAAACTGCTCTGCTAAATCTCGTTCACTGGGAAGTCTCTCACCAATGGCCCAACGATGTTCGTCAATATCCTTTTTAATCTGATCATGGATTTTCATATAAGCGGGTAGCATATTTTTCACTTCATTTCTATCTTTTCTCTATTGTACCCCAATAAACTAGAAAAAGTCAAACTTCGCCTTGTTTAGTTGGTAATTCGCCCTTATTTGTGATAGAATATTGAAAAAAGATATTTCTTTTGAGAAAGGAAAAAGATGAGCAACATTTCAACTGATTTGCAAGATGTAGAAAAAATCATCGTATTGGACTATGGTAGCCAATACAACCAGCTGATTTCACGCCGTATCCGTGAGATTGGTGTTTTTTCAGAACTAAAAAGCCATAAAATTTCAGCTGCTGAAGTTCGTGAAATCAACCCTGTAGGAATCATCCTTTCAGGTGGTCCAAACTCTGTATACGAAGATGGTTCATTTGATATTGACCCAGAAATCTTCGAACTTGGAATTCCTATTTTGGGAATTTGTTATGGTATGCAGTTATTGACCCATAAACTTGGAGGAAAAGTTGTTCCTGCAGGTGATGCTGGAAATCGTGAATACGGTCAATCAACTCTTACTCACACATCATCAGCTCTTTTTGAATCAACACCAGACGAGCAGACTGTTTTGATGAGCCATGGTGATGCGGTTACTGAAATTCCTGCTGACTTTGTTCGTACAGGTACATCAGCTGACTGCCCATACGCAGCCATCGAAAACCCAGATAAACACATTTACGGTATCCAATTCCACCCTGAAGTTCGCCATTCTGTATACGGGAATGACATCCTTCGTAACTTTGCCCTTAACATCTGTAAGGCTAAAGGCGACTGGTCAATGGATAACTTCATTGATATGCAGATCCAAAAAATTCGTGAAACCGTCGGTGATAAACGTGTCCTTCTTGGTCTATCAGGTGGGGTGGACTCATCTGTCGTTGGAGTTCTTCTCCAAAAGGCTATTGGCGATCAATTGATCTGTATCTTCGTAGACCACGGTCTTCTTCGTAAAGGAGAAGCGGATCAAGTTATGGAAATGCTTGGTGGTAAGTTTGGTTTGAATATCGTCAAAGCAGACGCTGCTAAACGTTTCCTTGATAAACTTGCTGGCGTTTCTGACCCTGAACAAAAACGTAAAATCATCGGTAATGAGTTTGTATATGTATTCGATGACGAAGCAAGCAAGCTCAAAGATGTGAAATTCCTTGCTCAAGGAACTCTTTATACAGACGTTATCGAGTCTGGTACGGATACCGCTCAGACAATCAAGTCACACCACAACGTGGGTGGTCTTCCAGAAGACATGCAGTTTGAACTGATCGAACCATTGAACACTCTCTATAAAGACGAAGTTCGTGCCCTTGGTACAGAGCTTGGTATGCCAGACCATATCGTATGGCGCCAACCATTCCCAGGACCAGGACTTGCTATCCGTGTCATGGGTGAAATCACTGAAGAGAAACTTGAAACCGTTCGTGAATCAGACGCTATCCTTCGTGAGGAAATTGCTAAAGCAGGTCTTGACCGCGATATCTGGCAATACTTCACAGTGAACACAGGCGTTCGTTCAGTCGGTGTTATGGGTGACGGTCGTACATATGACTACACGATTGCAATCCGTGCTATCACCTCTATCGATGGTATGACAGCTGACTTTGCAAAGATTCCTTGGGATGTCCTTCAAAAGATTTCTGTACGTATCGTAAACGAAGTGGACCACGTTAACCGCATCGTCTATGATATTACAAGTAAACCACCTGCAACAGTTGAGTGGGAGTAAATCTATAAATACTTTACTCTTATAGTAAATGAAAAATAAGGATTTCGAGAGAACAAAATCGTTCTCTCTTTTTTTAGCTGAATATTTTAAGTAAAAGGTTAAGCTATTCTTTCATAAAACAAGACAGAATGGTTGCCTCCAAAGTCTCATCATAAGAGAACAGTTATATTCTCTGGATCTACTTTTGAGATGGTAAAAATAGATATACTGATATCCATTCCTTTTATCATATCCTTGATTTCTTAAGTTTTAAAGACAGTTTAATCAGGATTCCTTTTATATATCGATTAAGAAATAAATAATCTGTCTTGAATCCTACCATAGATGTATAAAGAGTCATTTTGTTTTTTTGTTTTGTATCAGTATCAATCCGTTCTGATATTGTTTTTTGAATTTTAGAAAATTCTAGTACAGTAGTTAGGAAGTTTTTATAAATTTATTGTATTTAATTCTTGAGTTGATACCTTTACTTTTTTAGTTAATTATGTAATAATATTAACAATACAAATAAATGAAAGTTGGTGTTTCTATTGCATAAAGCAGTAAAACAAGAAAAAGGTCATGGCTATCTCCGTAAAACTAAGTTAGGTTTGTTAAGTGGTATTATCCTAACGACTGCTTTAGGGAGTTTATTTTTAAATGGGATTGTAAGCGCTGACGAACAACCAAATTCAAGTACACCTCCTAATGCAGCACAGACTCCTCCTAGCGAAACTGTGGTTCAAAGTGAGTATGAAACGAGTACAACACATACGGTAAAAGAAACCGAGTTAAAAGCTAAAGTTGAAGAAGTAAAAGCTTTAGGGGTTAAGGTTACAGAAACACCCACTGAAAATGTAGGTGTTGCAAATAGTTCTTCTGAGGTTACACATTTACGCGCAACTGCTGAAGAAAAAGTAGATGCTCAAATTCGTGATTTAGAGTCTGCAAAAGCTGAACAAGAACAAGTGAAAGCGGATAGAGTTAAGATTGATGAGTTTAAAAATACTTTTATTAATGCTAATTATATCAAAGTAAAAGCTAGATTAGTTTCTCAGGTAAATAGTCGAGATATTGATGAAGATGTCTCGAAAGAAGCTTCAGTTAGTCCAATTACATCAAGTAATGGGGAACTTCATTACTTGAAAGCGAATGAATTGGAGTTAACTGATTCTCAAGGTTTGTATAATGCAGTATCGAAACCAACTACTGAGGAAGTTACAGAAACATTTATTAAGGTACCTGCTCGAATTGGAATTACAGATAAATATGCAACAAATCGTGTGAATATCGGGTATCCTGCTCGTATAGTGGAACTAACTCCAAACACTGTGTATAGTTACACCATCACACCTCGTTCAGATAGTGTTTTATCTAGTATTTACGGTATCGGTAGTATTGAGACAACTGCTAAATTTGAGTATACACTACCTGAAAAAACCAAACTTTACGCTACATTTAGCAGTAAACCTGTTGAGACTCATGTAATTATTAAAAACTTAACTCGACGTGCTGAAAATCATACTGATTTCATTGGTTACACTCGAACTTATACTTATAAGGATAAGCAAGGAAATATTATTCCAATTAAAGATTTATATGCGAAATTCTTAGATGTCCAAGGTTTTAAGGGGAAAGGGGTTATAACGTCTTCTGATATTCCAAAATCTAAATTATCCGAGTTTGAATTACGTTCAGTTGGTGCTGATTACACTTATAGACAAGAAACATCTTTACTTGGAGAAAATACAATTTCTCAAAAAGAGTACATTGCTAGTAAAGTAGTTCCTAATAAACGTAATCAGTTTACACCTCGCATTGTTTATGCATCAAATCTCCAAAGAGTTGAATTGACAGATACAGAAAAAGCAATCAACGGTGTGTCTCGCACTTTCCATACTGTTACTTATACAGAAGTTCAAAACAAAGGTTTAGTGACTCAGAAGTTTGTAAACGAACAAGGTGTTGAAATTGCACCTAGTGTTAAATCTGAACTTAAAGAAGTAGGTTCTGAGGTATCTTTAACTCATCCGACCGATTTGGACTTTGAGAACAAGCGTTATACCTTTAAAGAACAAGACAAACAAGATATTACAGAGATTGTGAAAGGTGAAACTGTCATTACCTATGTGTATAAACAGAAGTATGAGAATAACTTACCACCTGTAGAAACAGAAACAAAAATTCCAATTACAACAACTTATGTAGAAGACAAAACAATCGACTATGGTACGGAAATTGTTGAATCGAACGGTAGCGAAGGTAAAATTGTAACTACAACACCTAAAATTGTGAATGAACTTGATGGTATTGTAGCTGACGGTAAGCCGACTGAAAAAGAAACTCCTATGGTACCAAAAGTGGTTAAAGTAGGTACTAAACCAACAGTTGTAGAAACAACTACTCCATATACAACACGTTATGTAGAAGATAATACAAAAGATAAAGACTATCGAGAAGTAACAAGAACTGGTAAAGCTGGTAAAACAACTACTACAACAACTTATACCTTAAATCCTAATACAGGTGCAGTAACATCGAACGAACCAACCACGATTACTGAAGAAGCAGTAGAAGAAGTTATTATAGTAGGTACGAAACCAACAGTTGTAGAAACAACTACTCCATATACAACACGTTATGTAGAAGATAATACAAAAGATAAAGATTATCGTGAAGTAACAAGACCTGGTAAAGCTGGTAAAACAACTACTACGACAACTTATACCTTGGATCCTAATACAGGAGCAGTAACACCGAATGAACCAACCACGATTACTGAAGAAGCAGTAGAAGAAGTTATCACAGTAGGTACGAAACCAACAGTTGTAGAAACAACTACTCCATATACAACACGTTATGTAGAAGATAGTACAAAAGATAAAGATTATCGTGAAGTAACAAGACCTGGTAAATCTGGTAAGACAACTACTACGACAACTTATACCTTGGATCCTAATACAGGAGCAGTAACACCGAATGAACCAACCACGATTACTGAAGAAGCAGTAGAAGAAGTTATCACAGTAGGTACGAAACCAAAGGTTGAGGCACCAAAGGTTGAAACGCCAAAAGTTGAAACACCAAAGGTTGAAACGCCAAAGGTTGAAACACCAAAGGTTGAAACGCCAAAAGTTGAAACACCAAAAGTTGAAACACCAAAGGTTGAGTCACCAAAGGTTGAGTCACCAAAGGTTGAAACGCCAAAAGTTGAAACACCAAAAGTTGAAACACCAAAGGTTGAAACGCCAAAGGTTGAGACACCAAAGGTAGAAGTACCAAAATCAAAGACACCAACTGAACAATCGACAAAAGAAACTTCACAAATTCCGACTTCTGTAGCAAGTAAGAGAGAGGAATTGCCTAATACAGGTACAGAAGATCATGCTAATCTTGTAGTCTTAGGACTTCTAGGAGTTTTGAGTGGATTTGGATTTCTTGCACACAAGAAAAAAGAAGTGGAGAAATAGTTTTTTCTAACCTATATTAGAAAAGGGCTCACATCTGTGGGCTTTTTCTCTTTGACAATCTTTTTGCTTTAATAATCTAAAAGATTAGAATTGTCAAAACAATCTGTCTAGGGTTGATTTTATCGCTTATTTACTATAAAATGAGAAGGAAAAACGTCAAACTTTTATATTGCAAATAGGAGAAAACATGACAAAAACATTAAAACGTCCAGAGGTTTTATCACCTGCAGGGACTTTAGAGAAGCTAAAGGTAGCTGTTCAATATGGAGCAGATGCTGTCTTTATCGGTGGTCAGGCCTATGGCCTTCGTAGCCGTGCCGGAAACTTTACTTTCGAACAGATGGAAGAAGGTGTCCAGTTTGCGGCCAAGTATGGTGCTAAGGTTTATGTGGCTGCCAATATGGTTATGCACGAAGGAAATGAGGCTGGTGCTGGTGAGTGGTTCCGTAAACTACGTGATATCGGAATCGCGGCAGTTATCGTGTCTGACCCAGCCTTGATTATGATTGCAGCGACTGAAGCGCCTGGTCTTGAAATACACCTCTCTACCCAAGCAAGTGCGACTAACTATGAAACACTTGAGTTCTGGAAAGAACTAGGTTTAACTCGTGTCGTTTTGGCGCGTGAGGTTTCAATGGAAGAATTGGCAGAAATTCGCAAACGTACAGATGTTGAGATTGAAGCCTTTGTTCATGGAGCCATGTGTATTTCTTACTCTGGTCGTTGTACTCTTTCAAACCACATGAGTATGCGTGATGCTAACCGTGGTGGTTGCTCTCAGTCTTGTCGTTGGAAGTACGACCTTTACGATATGCCATTTGGGAAGGAACGTAAGAGTCTTAAAGGTGAAATTCCTGAAGAATTTTCAATGTCAGCCGTTGATATGTCCATGATTGACCATATCCCAGATATGATTGAAAACGGTGTGGACAGTCTCAAGATTGAAGGACGTATGAAGTCTATTCACTACGTATCAACAGTAACAAACTGCTACAAGGCAGCTGTTGATGCTTATCTAGAAAGTCCAGAGAAGTTTGAAGCTATCAAGCAGGACTTGATTGATGAAATGTGGAAGGTTGCCCAACGTGAATTAGCAACAGGTTTCTACTATGGTACACCATCTGAAAATGAGCAGTTGTTTGGTGCTCGTCGTAAAATTCCTGAGTATAAGTTTGTCGCTGAAGTGGTTTCTTACGATGATGCGACACAAACAGCAACCATTCGCCAACGGAACGTCATTAACGAAGGGGACCAAGTTGAGTTTTATGGCCCAGGTTTCCGTCATTTTGAGACTTATATCGAAGATTTGCATGATGCTAAAGGAAATAAGATCGATCGCGCTCCAAATCCAATGGAACTATTGACTATCAAGGTTCCACAACCTGTTCAAGCTGGAGATATGGTTCGAGCTCTCAAAGAAGGTCTCATCAATCTTTATAAGGAAGATGGAACCAGCGTCACAGTTCGTGCTTAATAAATATGTAGGGGACGAAAGCTTTCTAGTTGCTTTCCCTTTAATCCTATTTACTAAAAGAACATTAGGTTAAAAAAATATATTAATTTCCATCCGAGATGTCATCTCGGATTTTTTCATTATTTTTCAGAAAGACCTAGATAATAGACGGATTTATTACAAGTTTTTTCCAAAATTTTCTATATAATAGACTTAAAAATAGTAAAATTGTAAATAATTTTCATTAAACGCTTTCAATGTTAGTAAAAAGTTGACAAATCCAATTTTTAGGACTAAACTAAGTAAGTAAATTTTAATTAAAAGGAGAATTCGTCATGAATTTAACATTTTTCGGTCTATGTCTTGCCTGTATGGGTGTATCTCTTGGTGAAGGTTTGTTGATGAACGGTTTGTTGAAATCAGTTGCTCGCCAACCAGATATCATCTCAGAACTACGTAGTTTGATGATCCTAGGGGTTGCCTTTATTGAAGGTACTTTCTTCGTTACTCTTGTCTTTTCATTTATCATCAAATAAAAGAAGTATAAATTGAAAAAGGGAGGATTTTAGATGGAAGAAAGTATTAATCCAACCATCAATATTGGTCCTGTTACCTTTAATTTAACCATAGTAGTTTTGACTTTGTTGACTGTAGCACTTATTTTTGGCTTTATTTATTGGGCAACTCGAAATATGACTTTGAGACCCACAGGAAAACAAAATGTATTAGAGTATTTATTTGATTTTGTTGTTGGATTTACAAAATCAAACCTTGGTCCAATGATAAAGGATTATTCTCTCTTTTATTTCTGTTTATTCCTATTTATGGCCATTGCAAATAATATTGGCTTAATGGCTAGAATTCAGACTACAGATGGTGTAAATCTTTGGACCTCACCAACAGCAAATTTGTCATTTGACTTGGTCTTGTCTTTTACAATTATCTTAATGACACACGTAGAAGGAATTCGTCGTCGTGGAATCAAAAAGTATTTAAAAGCATTTGTAACACCAGGTTTTATGACACCAATGAATCTTTTGGAAGAAGTTACCAATCTCCTTTCACTTGCATTGCGGGTCTTTGGTAATATCTTTGCAGGGGAAGTGATGGCAAGTATGTTAGTCCTACTTTCTCATCAGGCCTTCTATTGGTATCCTATTGCTTTTGGAACAAATCTAATCTGGACTGCATTTTCTGTTTTTATTTCTTGTGTACAAGCATATGTATTTACATTGTTATCTTCAATGTACCTAGGAAATAAAATTAATGATGAAGAATAGAAAGGAGTAGTTTATGAATGTAACAGTAGGTGAATTACTTGGTGATTTTATACTAATCGCTGGTTCCTTTATTCTCTTGCTAGTCTTGGTTAAGAAATACGCTTGGTCAAATTTGACTAGCATTTTCGAACAAAGAGCAGAAAAAATTGCAGCAGATATTGACGGAGCTGAACAAGCACGTCAAAAAGCAGAAGTATTGGCTCAGAAACGCGAAGATGAATTGGCTGGTAGCCGTAAAGAAGCTAAGACAATCATTGAGAATGCGAAAGAAACAGCTGAGAAAAGCAAAGCTAGTATTTTAGCAGATGCTAAGCTAGAAGCAGGACGCTTGAAAGAAAAAGCGAACCAAGAAATTGCTCAAAATAAAGCTGAAGCTTTACAAAGCGTTAAGGGTGAGGTAGCAGATTTGACAATCAGCCTGGCTGGTAAAATCATCTCACAAAACCTTGACGGTCATGCCCATAAAGAACTCATTGATCAGTATATCGATCAGTTAGGAGAAGCTTAATGGACAAGAAAACAGTAAAGGTAATTGAAAAATACAGCATGCCTTTTGTCCAATTGGTTTTAGAAAAAGGAGAAGAAGACCGTATCTTTTCAGACTTAGCTCAAATCAAGCAAGTTGCTGAAGAAACAGGTTTACCTTCTTTTTTAAAAAAAGTGGCAGTAGACGAGTCTGATAAGGAAAAAACAATTGCTTTCTTCCAAGACTCTGTGTCACCTTTATTGCAAAACTTTATCCAGGTTCTTATCTACAATCACAGAGCAAATCTTTTTTATGATATTCTTGTAGATTGCTTGAACCGACTTGAAAAAGAAACAAATCGATTTGAAGTGACGATTACGTCAGCTCATCCTTTAACTGATGAACAGAAGAGTCGCTTGCTCCCTTTGATTGAGAAAAAAATGTCTCTTAAAGTAAGGAGTGTAAAAGAACAAATCGATGAAAGTCTTATTGGTGGTTTTGTCATTTTTGCCAATCACAAGACAATTGATGTGAGTATTAAACAACAACTTAAAGTTGTTAAAGAAAATTTGAAATAGAAAGTGGTGTTCTTTTGGCAATTAACGCACAAGAAATCAGCGCTTTAATTAAGCAACAAATTGAAAATTTCAAACCCAATTTTGATGTGACTGAAACAGGTGTTGTAACCTATATCGGGGACGGTATCGCGCGTGCTCACGGACTTGAAAATGCCATGAGTGGAGAGTTGTTGATTTTTGAAAACGGCTCTTATGGTATGGCTCAAAACTTGGAGTCAACAGATGTTGGTATTATCATCCTAGGTGACTTTACAGATATCCGTGAAGGCGATACAATCCGCCGTACAGGGAAAATCATGGAAGTCCCAGTAGGTGAAAGTCTGATTGGACGTGTTGTGGATCCGCTTGGTCGTCCAGTTGATGGTCTTGGAGAAATCCACACTGATAAAACTCGTCCAGTAGAAGCGCCAGCTCCTGGTGTTATGCAACGTAAGTCTGTATCAGAACCATTGCAAACTGGTTTGAAAGCTATCGACGCCCTTGTACCGATTGGTCGTGGTCAACGTGAGTTGATTATCGGTGACCGTCAGACAGGGAAAACAACCATTGCAATTGATACAATCTTGAACCAAAAAGGTCAAGATATGATCTGTATCTATGTTGCGATTGGACAAAAAGAATCAACAGTTCGTACGCAAGTAGAAACACTACGTCAGTACGGTGCCTTGGACTACACAATCGTTGTGACTGCCTCTGCTTCACAACCATCTCCATTGCTTTTCCTAGCTCCTTATGCTGGGGTTGCCATGGCGGAAGAATTTATGTACCAAGGGAAACATGTTTTGATCGTTTATGATGATCTTTCAAAACAAGCGGTAGCTTATCGTGAACTGTCTCTCTTGCTTCGTCGTCCTCCAGGTCGTGAAGCTTTCCCAGGGGATGTTTTCTACCTTCACAGCCGTCTGCTTGAGCGCTCAGCTAAAGTTTCTGATGAACTTGGTGGTGGATCGATTACAGCCCTACCGTTTATCGAGACACAAGCAGGAGATATCTCTGCCTATATTGCAACCAACGTGATTTCAATCACTGATGGACAAATCTTCCTTGGTGATGGTCTCTTCAATGCGGGTATTCGTCCAGCCATCGATGCAGGTTCATCTGTATCTCGTGTAGGTGGTTCTGCACAAATCAAAGCCATGAAAAAGGTTGCTGGTACACTTCGTATCGACCTTGCTTCATACCGTGAGTTGGAAGCCTTCACTAAGTTTGGTTCTGACTTGGATGCGGCAACACAGGCTAAGTTGAACCGTGGACGTCGTACAGTTGAAGTCTTGAAACAACCTGTTCACAAACCATTACCTGTTGAGAAACAAGTAACCATTCTCTATGCTTTGACACATGGTTTCTTGGATACTGTTCCAGTAGATGATATTGTTCGTTTCGAGGAAGAGTTCCATGCCTTCTTTGACGCTCAACATCCAGAGATTTTAGAAACCATTCGTGATACAAAAGACTTGCCAGAAGAAGCAGTCTTGGATGCTGCGATTACAGAGTTTCTCAATCAAACCAGCTTCCAATAAGAATAGAGGTGTCAGATGGCAGTATCTCTAAATGATATTAAAACAAAAATCGCCTCAACAAAAAATACGAGTCAAATCACTAATGCCATGCAGATGGTATCAGCTGCTAAGCTAGGTCGTTCTGAAGAAGCTGCTCGCAATTTCCAAGTTTATGCTCAGAAAGTTCGTAAACTTTTGACGGATATTCTTCATGGGAATGGAGCTGGTAGTTCAACCAATCCGATGTTGATTAGCCGTCCAGTTAAGAAGACAGGCTATATCGTCATTACATCAGACCGAGGTTTGGTTGGAGGTTATAATTCTTCTATTTTGAAAGCCGTTATGGAGCTGAAAGAAGAATACCATCCAGATGGTAAAGGTTTTGAAATGATCTGTATCGGTGGAATGGGAGCTGATTTCTTTAAAGCTCGTGGTATTCAACCACTTTATGAACTACGTGGCTTGGCAGATCAACCAAGCTTTGATGAAGTTCGTAAGATTATTTCAAAAACTGTTGAAATGTACCAAAATGAACTTTTTGATGAACTCTATGTCTGCTATAACCATCATGTCAATACGCTAACTAGTCAAATGCGTGTGGAACAAATGCTTCCGATTGTTGACTTGGATCCAAATGAAGCAGATGACAGTTACAGCTTGACCTTTGAATTGGAAACTAGCCGAGAAGAAATTTTGGAGCAGTTGTTGCCTCAGTTTGCAGAAAGTATGATTTACGGTGCTATTATCGACGCTAAGACAGCTGAAAATGCTGCGGGTATGACAGCCATGCAAACAGCGACAGATAATGCTAAGAAAGTCATTAATGATTTGACAATCCAGTATAACCGTGCCAGACAGGCGGCGATTACACAAGAAATTACAGAAATCGTAGCAGGAGCTAGTGCCTTAGAATAGCCACTAGTCTAGCTCGTATGAAAATGAACTTAGGACCTAGGTAAGCTAGGAACCGACAGTATCTTATATAGAATAGGAGAAGGAGATGAGTTCAGGTAAAATTGCTCAGGTTATCGGTCCCGTTGTAGACGTCTTGTTTGCAGCAGGGGAAAAACTTCCTGAGATTAACAATGCACTTGTCGTCTACAAAAATGACGAAAGAAAAACAAAAATCGTCCTTGAAGTAGCCTTGGAGTTGGGAGATGGTATGGTACGTACTATCGCCATGGAATCAACAGATGGTTTGACTCGTGGAATGGAAGTATTGGACACAGGTCGTCCAATCTCTGTACCAGTAGGTAAAGAAACTTTGGGACGTGTCTTCAATGTTTTGGGAGATACCATTGACTTGGAAGCTCCTTTTACAGAAGATGCAGAGCGTCAGCCAATTCATAAAAAAGCTCCAACTTTTGATGAATTGTCTACCTCTTCTGAAATCCTTGAAACAGGGATTAAGGTTATCGACCTTCTTGCCCCTTACCTTAAAGGTGGTAAGGTTGGACTTTTCGGTGGTGCCGGAGTTGGTAAAACCGTCTTAATCCAAGAATTGATTCACAACATTGCCCAAGAACACGGTGGTATTTCAGTATTTACCGGTGTTGGGGAACGTACTCGTGAAGGGAACGACCTTTACTGGGAAATGAAAGAATCAGGTGTTATCGAGAAAACAGCCATGGTATTTGGTCAGATGAATGAGCCACCAGGAGCACGTATGCGTGTTGCCCTTACTGGTTTGACAATTGCTGAATACTTCCGTGATGTAGAAGGCCAAGACGTGCTTCTCTTTATCGATAATATCTTCCGTTTCACTCAGGCTGGTTCAGAAGTATCTGCCCTTTTGGGTCGTATGCCATCAGCCGTTGGTTACCAACCAACACTTGCTACGGAAATGGGGCAATTGCAAGAGCGTATCACATCAACCAAGAAGGGTTCTGTAACCTCTATTCAGGCTATCTATGTGCCAGCGGATGACTATACTGACCCAGCGCCAGCAACAGCCTTCGCTCACTTGGATTCTACAACAAACTTGGAACGTAAGTTGGTACAATTGGGTATCTACCCAGCCGTGGATCCACTTGCTTCAAGCTCACGTGCCTTGGCACCTGAAATCGTTGGAGAAGAGCACTACGCAGTTGCTGCTGAAGTAAAACGTGTTCTTCAACGTTACCATGAGTTGCAAGATATCATTGCCATCCTTGGTATGGATGAGCTTTCTGATGAAGAAAAGACCTTGGTTGCTCGTGCCCGTCGTATCCAGTTCTTCTTGTCACAAAACTTCAACGTTGCGGAACAGTTTACTGGCCAGCCAGGTTCTTATGTTCCAGTTGCTGAAACTGTACGTGGCTTTAAGGAAATCCTTGATGGTAAACATGACCACTTGCCAGAAGATGCCTTCCGTGGTGTAGGTTCTATCGAAGATGTGATTGCAAAAGCTGAAAAAATGGGATTTTAAGAGGTGATCTATGGCTCAGTTAACTGTCCAGATCGTGACACCAGATGGTCTCGTCTATGATCACCATGCCAGCTTTGTATCAGTTCGAACTCTGGATGGTGAGATGGGAATCTTGCCACGACATGAAAATATGATTGCAGTTTTAGCAGTTGATGAGGTTAAGGTTAAACGTGTAGATGATGAAAATCACGTGAACTGGATTGCAGTGAACGGAGGCGTTATCGAAGTTGCTAATGGCGTTATCACAATTGTTGCTGACTCTGCAGAACGTGCTCGTGATATCGACGTTAGTCGTGCAGAACGTGCCAAACTTCGAGCAGAGCGTGAAATTGAAGAAGCACAAGACAAACACTTGATTGACCAAGAGCGTCGTGCGAAGATTGCACTGCAACGTGCCATTAACCGTATTAATGTCGGAAATAGACTATAAGAAAAAAATGAACTTGAGTTACCAAGTTCATTTTTTATGTTTTCTTAAGGGGCAAAACTGATGCAAAATTAGAATCGTCTAGTGATATAAATGATAATTAAAAGATAGCATAGTTCAATTTGCGTAGCAGAAATCATACAAATAAAATTGATTATAGTAAAATAGAATTAGAATTATTAAGAAAGTTGGTTCTTTATTGGAAACGATAGTATTTTCAATCTCTGTTTTTTTAGCAGGGATCTTGTCCTTCTTTTCCCCTTGCATTTTCCCTCTGTTACCTGTCTATACTGGGATTTTATTGGATGATCAGGATAGTGCAAAAAGTTTTTCATTATTTGGGAAAAAAGTTGCCTGGTCAGGTTTGATTCGAACACTTTGCTTTATTGCAGGTATCTCTCTCATTTTCTTTATCTTAGGATTTGGTGCTGGTTACTTTGGTAATATCCTCTATGCAAATTGGTTTCGCTATACCATGGGAACAATTATCGTCATTTTAGGCCTACACCAGATGGAAATTTTTCATTTTAAGAAATTAGAGGTTCAAAAAAGCTTTACCTTCAAGCAATCAGAAGCCA
Organism: Streptococcus mitis; assembly: GCF_002096895.1. Lineage (GTDB taxonomy): Bacteria > Bacillota > Bacilli > Lactobacillales > Streptococcaceae > Streptococcus > Streptococcus mitis_AH. The sequence continues at coordinate 160,589 of NZ_NCVI01000018.1, forward strand.
ATCGTTATTGGTCAGCCTTTTTACTCGGTATTACTTTTAGCTTTGGTTGGACGCCTTGTATTGGTCCAGTTTTAAGTTCTGTCTTAGCACTTGCGGCTTCTGGAGGCAATGGCGCTTGGCAAGGAGCTATCTATACTCTTATTTACACTCTGGGAATGGCTATTCCTTTCTTGGTCTTGGCTCTAGCTTCAGGCGTAGTGATGCCTTATTTTAGTAAACTCAAGCGTCATATGATGCTACTGAAGAAAATTGGTGGTTTCCTCATTATTTTAATGGGAATTTTGTTACTATTAGGACAAGTAAATGTTCTAGCTGGAATTTTTGAATAAAGGAGAAAAAGATGAAAAAAGTAATGTTTGCTGGCTTAAGCCTCTTGTCATTAGTCGTATTGATAGCCTGTGGTGAGGAAGAGACTAAAAAGACTCAAGCACCAGAACAAGCCCCAAAACAACAGCAACAAACGCCTGTACAACAAATTGCTGTTGGAAAAGATGCTCCAGACTTTACCTTGCAATCAATGGATGGCAAAGAAGTCAAGTTATCTGATTATAAGGGGAAAAAAGTCTATTTGAAGTTTTGGGCTTCATGGTGTGGTCCATGTAAGAAAAGTATGCCCGAGTTGATGGAATTGGCTGCAAAACCAGATCGCGATTTCGAAATTCTTAGTGTCATTGCACCAGGAATTCAAGGTGAAAAAACAGTCGAGCAATTCCCACAATGGTTCCAAGATCAAGGTTATAAGGATATACCAGTTCTTTATGATACAAAGGCTACAACCTTCCAAGCTTATCAAATTCGAAGCATTCCTACAGAATACCTAATTGATAGCCAAGGAAAGATTGGAAAGATTCAATTTGGTGTTATCAGCAACGCGGATGCAGAAGCAGCCTTTAAAGAAATGAACTAGAATCAAGATTTTAAAATAGTATTTATATAATCAAGCCCCTAGATTTTAGATAGTGTTAATCTAAGATTTAGGGGATTTTTGCTATCAATAAATTAAGTTTAAAAAAAGAAGGGATTTCTGTATTATACAGATTCCCCTTCTTTTTCTTTAAACATAATATTTATTTTTTAGCTTTAAGAAGTTTATTATATCATAGCTTCTCGTTGATGAAGCGGATAAACTGATTCCACCAAACTTTTAAGAAGAAGGCTTTTTCAACTTTCTTTTCTGCTACCATTTCAAAATTAGGACGTTCTGTAGTGATATAACCTTGACCAATCAAATCATTGTCTTCATAAGTCAAATGTCCAACCACAGTTCCGGCTTCAAGTGGTGCTGGTATTGCCTTAGAATCAGGTGTGAATTGAATAGTTTGGGACGATTGTCCCCCAACACGTTCAATTAGAGAGATATCATCTTTAGCAACGGCAGTGACCATATTTTCTTTTCCATCTTGTACAGGTGCTTTGCTATCTTGGTAGGCATCGCCTTTTTGAACGATTTTGCGAAGTGTGAATGTAGAAGAGATATAATCCATTAGTGAAGATGTAGCAGTGAAGCGAGCGTAAGGATTATTGTCTTGATGATCTGCATTCAAAACAACTGTGATAACCCTCATTCCTTTTTCAACAGTAGTACCAACAAAAGATTCTCCAGCTTTGTCTGTTGTTCCTGTCTTAAGGCCATCAAAACCACCGCGATAAGCAGGCATACCCTCTAACATGTAGTTGGTAGAAGTGATTGTCATTCCAGCAAAAGTAGAAGAAGGTTTTTTCGTGATTTCTAAAACTTGTGGGTATTTTTTGATGAGGTTACGAGCAACGATAGCGACATCATAAGCACTGAGCTTATTTTCCTCATCTTTTTTAGATCCTGGGTAAATATTATCCCCTAGAGTCTCATTGTTAAGACCCGTCGTATTGACAACAGTGGCATCCTGAATTCCCCATTCCAAGAGTTTTGCCCGCATCATATCGACAAAATCTTTTTCTGAGCCAGCAATTTTCTCAGCTAGGGCAATAGCCGCACTGTTAGCACTAGATACTAGGGTTGCTTCAAGTAGTTGTTCGACGGTATAATTACGAGCTTCCATAGGAACATTACTTGCTTCAGAATTTGTCGTTAATTTGTAAGGGTAATCAGAAATATCTACCGGAGTTGATAGTGTAATACTGCCATTTTCCAAGGCTTCATAGACAAGATAAACAGTAATTAACTTTGTGATTGAAGCAATTTCAACTGGCTGGGTTGCATCTTTCTCATAGAGAATTTTACCAGTATTCGCCTCAACGGCAATTGCATGTTTAGCAGCAATATTAAAATCTTGAGCATCAACAGTAGATGCTGCCCCAATAACGGAAAGGCTTAGGAGAGTTAAAATTATTTTTTTCATAGTAAGTTTATTCTATCATAAAGAAAAAAATATTCCCAGTTTCATGATATAAGAAAGAAGCTTTTTTGAAAGTGTGGTAAAATAGATGAATGGAGGTACTTCATGTTTCGTAAGAATAAATTATTTTTTTGGACCAGTGAGATTTTACTATTAACCATCATCTTTTATTTATGGAGACAGATGGGTGGGATTATAACGCCTTTTGTAAGTGTCGCAAACACTATAATGATTCCCTTTCTTTTAGGTGGTTTTTTATATTATTTGACCAATCCTATTGTAAATTTTTTACAAAAGTATTTCAAAATTAACCGTATCATTGGTATTCTACTAACCTTGTGCGCCTTGGTTTGTGGGCTAGTTATTGGGGTCGTCTATCTCTTACCGATTTTGATTAATCAGCTGACAAGTTTGATTGCTACAAGTCAGACAATCTACAGTCGTCTGCAAGATTTGATTATCGATTTATCCACTTATCCAGCCTTTCAAAATTTAGATATTCAAGCGACTATTCAACAGTTAAATCTCTCTTATGTAGATATTCTACAGAATATCCTAAATAGTGTAACGAATAGTGTTGGAAGTGTCTTATCTGCGCTCTTTAGTACTGTTTTGATTATTATCATGACACCTGTATTTTTAATTTATTTTTTGTTAGATGGCCACAAATTCTTGCCGATGCTTGAGCGTACTGTTTTAAAGCGAGATAAGTTGCATATTACAGGTCTTTTAAAAAATTTGAATACTACAATTGCTCGATATATTAGTGGAGTTGCTATTGATGCGATTATTATTGGTTGTTTGGCCTTTATCGGATATAGCGTGATTGGTTTGAAATACGCTTTGGTCTTTGCCATCTTTTCAGGATTGGCCAATCTCATTCCTTATGTTGGACCAAGTATTGGTTTGATTCCGATGATTATCGCCAATGTCTTTACTGATCCTCATAGAATGCTGATTGCAGTTGTTTATATGTTGATTATTCAACAAGTAGATGGGAACATCCTTTACCCTCGAATCGTTGGTGGAGTGATGAAGGTTCATCCAATTACGATTTTAGTATTACTTTTGTTATCAAGTAATATCTATGGTGTCATTGGCATGATTGTCGCAGTACCAACCTATTCTATCTTAAAAGAAATTTCTAAGTTTTTATCACGTTTGTATGAAAATCATAAAATAATGAAAGAACGAGAAAGAGAATTAGCTAAGTAAAAATCAGGAAATTCCTGATTTTTCTTTTTCATTAAAGAAGTGATGGGAGTAGAAATACCGTTTAGATTAGTAGATTAAGAATAATTCACAAAAACTTTGTAAAACACTTGCAATTTAGCTGAAATTTGATAAAATAGTAAGGAAAGTTAGACTGTATTGCCTACTGTCTATCTATAAAATATATTTTATTGGAGGCTTTTACTCAAATGGCAAAAGAAAAATACGATCGTAGTAAACCACACGTTAACATTGGTACTATCGGACACGTTGACCACGGTAAAACTACCCTAACTGCAGCTATCACAACTGTTTTGGCACGTCGCTTGCCTTCATCAGTTAACCAACCTAAAGACTATGCGTCTATCGATGCTGCTCCAGAAGAACGCGAACGCGGTATCACAATCAACACTGCGCACGTTGAGTACGAAACTGAAAAACGTCACTACGCTCACATCGACGCTCCAGGACACGCGGACTACGTTAAAAACATGATCACTGGTGCCGCTCAAATGGACGGAGCTATCCTTGTAGTAGCTTCAACTGACGGACCAATGCCACAAACTCGTGAGCACATCCTTCTTTCACGTCAGGTTGGTGTTAAACACCTTATCGTCTTCATGAACAAAGTTGACTTGGTTGACGACGAAGAATTGCTTGAATTGGTTGAAATGGAAATCCGTGACCTATTGTCAGAATACGACTTCCCAGGTGACGATCTTCCAGTTATCCAAGGTTCAGCTCTTAAAGCCCTTGAAGGTGACACTAAATACGAAGACATCGTTATGGAATTGATGAACACAGTTGATGAGTACATCCCAGAACCAGAACGTGACACTGACAAACCATTGCTTCTTCCAGTCGAAGACGTATTCTCAATCACTGGACGTGGTACAGTTGCTTCAGGACGTATCGACCGTGGTATCGTTAAAGTCAACGACGAAATCGAAATCGTTGGTATCAAAGAAGAAACTCAAAAAGCAGTCGTTACTGGTGTTGAAATGTTCCGTAAACAACTTGATGAAGGTCTTGCCGGAGATAACGTAGGTGTCCTTCTTCGTGGTGTTCAACGTGATGAAATCGAACGTGGACAAGTTATCGCTAAACCAGGTTCAATCAACCCACACACTAAATTCAAAGGTGAAGTCTACATCCTTACTAAAGAAGAAGGTGGACGTCACACTCCATTCTTCAACAACTACCGTCCACAATTCTACTTCCGTACTACTGACGTTACAGGTTCAATCGAACTTCCAGCAGGTACTGAAATGGTAATGCCTGGTGATAACGTGACAATCGACGTTGAGTTGATCCACCCAATCGCCGTAGAACAAGGTACTACATTCTCTATCCGTGAGGGTGGACGTACTGTTGGTTCAGGTATGGTTACAGAAATCGAAGCTTAATTCGATTTAGTTCCCAGAAGAACAATTATTTAAGTCAGACACTAAAAGAATCTTGCTTTGCAAGGTTCTTTTTTATTATGTCACTATTAGTCCGTCTAGCTCCGTTAGGTGTGAGACAAATAAATGATGGCTGTGAAATATTTTTACTTTTCATGGAAAAATTGTTTTGAGAAAGGTTCCATCTTTTTTTGGGGGAGTAATTTGTTGATATAAAAAAGACAAACACTAAAATGATGTTTGTCTTTGGTGTGTAGCTCCGTTAGTTGGTCAGTTATAATTATGTTAATTAGCAAATCTGATGCAGACCGCTTCTGGGACATGGAAGTCATTAGAAAGTTCTGCAAGACGACCAGTTTCAGGATTGCGTTTAAAAATGCTTGCATTGTCAGAGTCTTGATGGATAGCAATGATAAATTCTTGATCCGGTGTCAAATCAAAATCACGTGGAGTCTGACCATGAGTCGGAACGATTTCTAACAACTCTAAACTACCGTCCGCAAGGATTGTATATACTGCGATAGAATCATGACCACGGTTAGAAGCGTAGAGGTATTTACCGTCTTTAGAGAGACGAATAGCAGCAGTACCATTAAAGCCTTCATAACCGTCTGGTAGAGTTGAAATGACTTGCATGCGTTCAAATTCGCCAACACCATCGTAGATTAGAACCTCGATAGTGCTATTAAGTTCACAAATGAGATAAGCAATTTTATAATGGTTATGGAAAATAATATGGCGTGAGCCTGCTCCTGGCTGGCTGTGATAGGTATAGAGTTTAGATAATTTTCCTTCTTGATCAAGATCATAAGTGATGACTTGGTCAGTTCCCAAGTCGCAAGTCACTAGATAGTGGTCAGGTGTTAAATCTGTATAGTGAACATGTGGAGAAGCTTGATTTTCATGTGGACCTTGGCCACTGTGTTGATCCACATCACTAAGTAGAAGACGACCATCTTCCTGACGTTTATAAACAAGGACCTGTCCCTTGTGGTAGTTTGCTGCGTACACCAAATCACGCTTTTCATCAACGGCAACATAACAGTGGGGAGCTCCTTCTTCCACGACATGATTTAATAAGGTTCCATCAGTTTGATAGGCTGCAATCCCCCCCTTATCGTCTTGACTACCAACAGTGTATAAATGTTGGTGTTGGTCAAAGGCAAGGTAGGTCGGACTTGGCTCAGCTGCAAAAAGTTCTAGATTTGAAAGCTGACCAGTTTCTGTATCAAAGTCCGCCTTGTAAATCCCTTGGGAAGTACGACGTGTATAAGTTCCAAAATAAACAGTTTCTTTCATGACTATACCTCTTTATAAAGATAAGTCTATTATATCACAAAATGAATTTATAATATGCTATGCGGTGCAATTCAATGGAATGTAAGCACTTTAAAAAAGAGTTATTTTGATTTAAAAATGGTATAATGAGAGAACAATAGAAAGGAAGTATTTATGGAGCAAAAAGAGAAACATTTTAGCCTATCTTGGTTTTTCAAGTGGTTTTTGGATAACAAGGCCATCACGGTATTTTTAGTAACCTTGTTATTGGGACTCAATCTGTTTATTTTGAGTAAGATTAGTTTTCTATTTTCACCTGTTTTGGACTTTTTGGCAGTTGTTATGTTACCAGTCATTCTATCTGGTTTACTATATTATTTATTAAATCCTATCGTTGATTGGATGGAGAAGCATAAGATTAATCGTGTCATCGCAATCAGTATTGTCTTTGTCATCATCGCTCTCTTTATCATTTGGGGCTTGGCAGTCGCCATTCCAAATCTGCAACGTCAAGTTTTAAGTTTTGCAAGGAATGTTCCAGTCTACCTCGAAGATGCAGACAGAGTTGTTAATGATTTGGTCACCAAGCGTTTACCAGATGATTTCAGACCTCAATTAGAGCAAGTTTTAACAAACTTCTCTAGTCAGGCTACAGTTTGGGCAAGTAAGGTTTCATCTCAGGCTGTCAACTGGGTGAGTGCATTTATTAGCGGGGCATCTCAAGTGATTGTTGCCTTGATTATCGTTCCTTTCATGCTCTTTTACCTTTTGCGTGATGGGAAAGGCTTGCGTAACTATTTAACCCAATTCATGCCAACGAAATTGAAGGAACCTGTGGGACAGGTTTTGTCAGATGTGAATCAACAGTTGTCCAACTATGTTAGAGGACAAGTAACAGTGGCTATTATTGTAGCAGTAATGTTTATCATCTTCTTCAAGATTATTGGTTTACGCTATGCAGTTACGTTGGGGGTTACTGCTGGTATTTTAAATCTGGTTCCTTATTTGGGTAGCTTCTTAGCCATGCTTCCTGCCCTAGTATTGGGCTTGATTGCTGGGCCAGTCATGCTTTTAAAAGTAGTGATTGTCTTTATCGTAGAACAAACTATTGAAGGCCGTTTTGTCTCTCCATTGATTTTGGGAAGTCAATTAAACATCCATCCTATTAATGTTCTTTTTGTCTTGTTAACTTCAGGATCCATGTTTGGTATCTGGGGAGTCTTGCTCGGTATTCCAGTTTATGCCTCTGCTAAAGTTGTCATTTCAGCGATTTTTGAATGGTATAAGGTAGTCAGTGGCCTATATGAACTAGAGGGAGAGGAAATCAAGAGTGAACAATAGTCAACAGATGTTACAGGCCTTGGAAGAGCAAGATTTAACCAAGGCTGAGCACTATTTCGTCAAAGCTTTAGAAAATGATCCAAGTGACCTTCTGTATGAGTTAGCTACTTATCTTGAAGGGATTGGTTTTTATCCTCAGGCAAAGGAAATTTACCTGAAAATCGTAGAGGATTTTCCAGAGGTTCATCTTAATCTAGCAGCAATTGCTAGCGAGGATGGTCAAATCGAAGAAGCCTTTGCTTATCTTGAAGAAATCCAAGCAGACAGTGACTGGTATGTTTCAGCTTTGGCACTTAAAGCAGACCTCTACCAGCTGGAAGGTTTGATAGATGTGGCGCGTGAGAAATTATTGGAGGCCTTGACTTACTCAGAAGATCCTCTCTTGATATTGGGATTAGCAGAGTTGGATAGTGAGTTGGAAAATTACCAAGAAGCTATTCAAGGTTATGCCCAGTTAGATAATCGTACTATTTATGAGCAAACAGGCATTTCTACCTATCAACGGATTGGCTTTGCCTATGCCCAGTTAGGGAAATTTGAAACAGCTACAGAGTTTTTAGAAAAAGCCCTGGAGTTAGAATACGATGACCTAACAGCTTTTGAGTTGGCCAGTCTTTACTTTGATAGAGAAGAATACCAAAAAGCTGTCCTCTACTTTAAGCAACTTGATACCATTTCACCTGATTTTGAAGGATATGAGTATGGTTACAGTCAGGCCTTACATAAGGAACATCAAGTTCAAGAAGCCCTGCGTATCACTAAGCAAGGCTTAGAGAAAAATCCCTTTGAAACTCGCCTCTTGCTGGCTGCTTCACAATTCTCTTATGAATTGCATGATGTCAGTGGTGCAGAAAACTACCTCCTTACTGCAAAAGAAGACGCTGAGGATACGGAAGAAATCTTACTCCGCCTAGCCACTATTTATCTAGAACAGGAACGTTATGAGGACATTCTAGACTTGCAAAATGATGAGCTAGAGAATCTTTTGACCAAGTGGATGATTGCTCGTTCCTATCAAGAAATGGACGATTTGGATACTGCCTACGAGCATTATCAAGAGTTGGCAGGAGATTTAAAGGACAATCCAGAGTTTCTGGAACACTATATCTATCTCTTGCGTGAATTGGGTTATTTTGAAGAAGCAAAAGTCAATGCGCAAGCTTACTTAAAACTGGTTCCAGATGATGTACAAATGCAAGAATTGTATGAGAGATTGCAGGAATAAAATGTTTTAAAGCTATATCTTATCATTTTTCATAGTATCATCTACAGGTTATTTTATCTATTGTATGGTGAGAGTATATTTGAGTTGTTGTGTTTGTATTCGAATTTACAATACAATACATAAGAAGTGAGATAAGTAATATTTTTAAAAGTACAATCTTAGATTTTATAACAATAAAAAGAAAAGTTCTCATTTTATAAGAAACTCAGACTGAAAACAAAGCCCTTAGATTAAAAGTTTCTAAGGGCATTTTTTCTAAAGTCGTATAATAGATGTCAGAAAAGTTGTGAGATGTTTCCTCTGTTTCATAAAGAAAATCCAGACAATAACCGCAATCAGGTTGTCTTTTACACGCTAGATGAACTCGTTCCGCAAGAACATTTTCTTAGTCAGATTGGACAAGTTATTAATTTTCCTTCATCTATGACTGAATCGTATCCAATAACCGCAAATATACTCACAAAGTTTTGATAATCAAGCTAAGTTTATGTGGAAGTTAAGATTGACTTAGATCGGAAAAACCACGGAAAACAGGGCGGGAAATTTTTTTGCATTGAAAAGTATTTTGTAGAGGTTTCAAATTTTTTAAGGATAGGAGGTCTGGAGAAATAAAAAGACAAACACTAGAATAATGTTTGTCTTCGGTATGGAGTTCTCATTTAATGAGAACCTAGTTACAATTAGTTTTTAGAAGCTTCTTGGAATTCTGGGTTTTTCCATGCTTCGTCAATAATAGCTTGTAATTCATTTGCAGATGCTTGCATTTTTTGAGTTTCTGCGTCGTTCAATGGGATATTTACTGGACGAACAATACCATGTGCACCTACAACAGCTGGTTGACCGATAAAGACGTTTTTAATTCCGTATTGACCTTCTTGGAATACTGAAAGTGGAAGTACTGCGTTTTCATCGTCAAGGATTGCTTTAGTAATACGAGCAAGGGCTACTGCGATACCGTAGTATGTTGCACCTTTTTTGTTGATGATTGTGTAAGCTGCATCACGAACACCTTCGAACAATTCAATCAATTCAGCTTCTTGAACATTTTGAGTGTCTTTAAGGAATTCTTCAAGGTTTACACCAGCGATGTTAGCATGTGACCAAACAGCGAACTCAGAGTCACCGTGTTCACCCATGATGTAGGCGTGCACTGAACGAGCATCAACATCCAATTTTTCAGCAAGTGCTTGACGGAAACGAGCTGAGTCAAGTGAAGTACCTGAACCGATAACGCGTTCTTTAGGGAATCCAGAGAATTTCCAAGTTGAGTAAGTCAAGACGTCAACTGGGTTAGCAGCAACAAGGAAGATACCTTTGAAACCTGATTCAACAACTTGAGTTACGATTGATTTGTTGATAGCAAGGTTTTTACCTACAAGGTCAAGACGAGTTTCACCTGGTTTTTGAGGCGCACCTGCAGTGATTACAACAAGGTCAGCGTCTGCACAGTCAGAGTATTGAGCTGCATAGATTTTTTTAGGTGAAGTGAAGGCAAGGGCGTGACTAAGGTCAAGCGCGTCACCAACAGCTTTTTCATGCAATTGTGGAATTTCGATAATTCCAAGCTCTTGTGCAATTCCTTGGTTAACAAGTGCAAAAGCGTAAGAAGAACCTACAGCACCATCACCGACAAGGATAACTTTTTTGTGTTGTTTAGTTGAAGTCATTATTCTAAACATCTCCTTAATTTTATTCAGGGATTTCCCCAGTTATTTCAATTTTATCACTTTTAAAAAGCTTTGTCACGGATATGCCTTGCAGTTCTTGATGTAAACGTTTTAGCGATTTTAGATATCTGAAATATGGCGGACATTATGGTATAATATAATTAATTACTAATAGTGAAATGAGGCATTTATTAATGCAGGATAGAAATTTAGTGAATGTCAATCTGACAAAGGAGATGAAGACGAGCTTTATCGACTACGCCATGAGTGTTATCGTAGCGCGGGCCCTTCCTGATGTTCGAGATGGCTTAAAACCTGTTCACCGTCGGATTCTCTACGGAATGAATGAACTGGGTGTTACTCCAGACAAACCTCATAAAAAATCTGCTCGTATTACAGGGGATGTCATGGGTAAATATCACCCACACGGGGATTCCTCTATCTATGAAGCCATGGTTCGTATGGCTCAATGGTGGAGCTATCGTTACATGCTTGTAGATGGTCATGGGAACTTTGGTTCCATGGATGGTGATGGTGCTGCCGCCCAGCGTTATACTGAGGCACGTATGAGCAAGATTGCTCTAGAGATGCTTCGTGATATCAATAAAAATACTGTTGACTTCGTTGATAACTATGATGCCAATGAACGTGAACCCTTGGTCTTGCCAGCACGCTTTCCTAACCTTTTGGTTAATGGAGCAACTGGTATTGCGGTTGGGATGGCAACCAATATTCCACCTCATAATCTGGGTGAAACCATTGATGCAGTGAAGTTAGTTATGGACAATCCTGAAGTGACCACTAAGGACTTGATGGAAGTCTTACCTGGGCCAGATTTTCCAACTGGTGCTCTTGTTATGGGGAAATCAGGCATTCATAAGGCTTATGAAACAGGTAAAGGTTCTATTGTCCTTCGTTCTCGTACTGAAATTGAGGAAACTAAGACTGGCCGTGAGCGTATTGTTGTAACAGAATTTCCTTATATGGTCAATAAAACAAAGGTGCATGAGCATATTGTTCGTTTGGTTCAGGAAAAACGTATTGAGGGTATTACTGCAGTTCGTGATGAATCAAACCGTGAAGGGGTTCGATTTGTTATCGAAGTTAAGCGCGATGCCTCAGCCAATGTTATCCTCAATAACCTCTTCAAGATGACCCAGATGCAAACTAACTTTGGTTTCAATATGCTTGCTATCCAAAATGGTGTACCGAAGATTTTGTCCCTTCGTCAGATTTTGGATGCTTATATTGAGTACCAAAAAGAAGTGGTTGTTCGTCGGACACGTTTTGACAAGGAAAAAGCGGAAGCGCGTGCTCATATTTTAGAAGGTCTCTTGATTGCGCTAGACCATATCGATGAAGTGATTCGTATCATCCGTGCTAGTGAAACGGATGCGGAAGCACAAGCTGAGTTGATGAGCAAGTTTAAGCTTTCTGAACGTCAAAGTCAAGCCATTCTTGATATGCGTCTTCGTCGTTTGACAGGTTTGGAACGCGATAAGATTCAGTCTGAGTATGATGACCTCTTGGCTCTGATTGCAGATTTAGCAGATATTCTTGCTAAGCCCGAACGTGTTTCTCAAATCATCAAGGATGAATTAGATGAAGTCAAGCGTAAGTTTGGTGATCAACGTCGTACGGAATTGATGGTCGGTGAAGTCTTGAGTCTTGAAGATGAGGACTTGATTGAAGAATCGGATGTCTTGATTACGCTTTCTAACAAGGGATACATCAAACGTCTGGACCAAGCTGAGTTTACTGCTCAAAAACGTGGTGGCCGCGGTGTTCAAGGAACAGGTGTTAAGGATGACGATTTTGTTCGTGAATTAGTGTCAACTAGCACCCATGATCACCTGCTCTTCTTCACAAATAAAGGACGTGTCTATCGCCTGAAAGGTTATGAAATTCCTGAGTATGGTCGGACTGCCAAAGGGCTACCAGTAGTAAATCTCTTGAAATTGGATGAAGGCGAAAGTATTCAAACCATCATCAATGTTGAGTCTGAACGTAGTGATGATGCTTACCTCTTCTTCACAACCCGTCATGGTATTGTGAAGAGAACCAGCGTTAAGGAATTTGCTAATATTCGTCAGAATGGACTCAAGGCTTTAAACCTCAAGGATGAAGATGAGTTGATTAATGTCTTACTGACAGAAGAGGACACGGATATTATCATTGGTACAAAGTTTGGTTATTCAGTTCGCTTTAATCAATCAGCTGTTCGTGGTATGAGTCGTATCGCCACTGGTGTGAAAGGTGTTAACCTTCGTGACGGAGACACAGTTGTTGGTGCTAGTGTGATTACAGACCAAGACGAGGTTCTTATCATCACAGAAAAGGGCTATGGTAAGCGCACAGTTGCGACCGAATACCCAACTAAAGGTCGTGGTGGTAAAGGGATGCAAACCGCTAAGATTACAGAAAAGAACGGTTCTCTTGCTGGTCTTATGACCGTTAAAGGCGATGAAGATTTGATGATTATCACTGATACTGGTGTCATGATTAGAACCAATGTTGCCAATATTTCACAAACAGGTCGCTCAACTATGGGAGTTAAAGTGATGCGCCTAGATCAAGATGCTAAAATTGTAACCTTTACTACGGTTGCAGCTGCAGAAAAAGAAGAAGTTGGGACAGAAAACGAAACAGAAGGTGAAGCATAATGTCTCATAAAAAGAACAAAAAGAAAACAAACCGTAAAAATTTACTAATCAATATCTTGGCAGGATTCTTAATCATCTTGTCAATAGCTTTGATTTTCAATTCAAAAATTCGTGATATGTTCATGGTTTGGAATACCAATAAATACCAAGTCAGCCAGGTATCAAAAGAAAAATTGGAAGAAAATCAAGATACAGAAGGGAATTTTGACTTTGATTCCGTAAAAGCCATCTCGTCAGAAGCTGTCTTATCCTCACAATGGGATTCGCAAAAATTGCCAGTTATCGGTGGAATTGCTGTCCCTGAGGTAGAAATTAACTTGCCTATTTTTAAGGGGCTTGATAATGTCAATCTCTTCTATGGAGCTGGTACAATGAAGCGTGATCAAGTGATGGGGAAAGGAAACTATACCCTTGCGAGCCATCACATCTTCACGGCGGAAAACGCCAGCCAAATGCTCTTTTCTCCATTATCACGCGCTAAAAATGGGATGAAAATTTATCTAACTGATAAGGATAAAGTTTATACCTATGAAATCCGTGAAGTGAAGCATGTGACTCCAGATCGCGTTGATGAGATTGATGACCGTACTGGAGTTGATGAAATCACACTTGTAACCTGTGTTGACTATGATGCGACAGAACGTATTATCGTAAAAGGTGACTTGAAAGATACAAAAGATTATTCACAAACACCTGAAGAAATTCTAACAGCTTTCAATCAACCATATAAACAACGTTATTAAAGATAAATCAGTAAAATTTTAGGTTTTACTGATTTTTTATAGATTGCGTTTCAAAATAAACTGTTATGAAATACAGAAAACGTTTCCTTAATTCTAAAGTTTGTGATATAATTATCAGGTAAAAAATTTTAGGAGTTTATTATGGTTTCTTCGGAATTTATCTCAAAGATTGAATTTGCTTGCAAGAAGAAGGAAAGTCTTTATAGTCAAAGCAAATTTAAGTATGCGATTCGTTCTATGTTCGCAGGTGCATTTTTAACCTTCAGTACAGCTGCTGGTGCAGTTGGGGCTGACTTGATTAATAAAATTGCACCAGGTAGTGGACGCTTCCTCTTCCCATTTGTCTTTGCTTGGGGCTTGGCCTACATTGTTTTCTTGAATGCCGAGTTGGTAACATCAAACATGATGTTCTTGACTGCTGGTAGTTTCTTGAAAAAAATCTCTTGGAGAAAAACAGCTGAGATTCTACTTTACTGTACCTTGTTCAATCTTATCGGAGCTTTGATAGCAGGTTGGGGCTTTGCCCACTCAGCAGCTTATGCACATCTGACACACGATAGTTTCATCTCAGGTGTTGTTGAGATGAAGTTAGGTCGCTCAAATGAATTAATCTTGCTTGAGGCGATTTTGGCAAATATTTTCGTAAATATTGCGATTCTTTCATTTGTTTTGGTCAAAGATGGTGGTGCCAAACTTTGGCTTGTGTTGTCAGCGATTTACATGTTTGTATTCTTAACAAACGAGCACATCGCTGCGAACTTTGCTTCTTTCGCGATTGTAAAATTCAGTGTTGCTGCGGATTCAATTGCTAACTTCGGTGTTGGAAATATGCTTCGTCACTGGGGTGTAACCTTCGTTGGAAACTTAATCGGCGGTGGTCTCTTGATGGGTCTTCCATATGCCTTCCTCAATAAAAACGAAGATACTTATGTAGATTAAGAAAATGAGCACGATTGAGTCGTGCTTTTTTCATTTTTAAAATAAGGTAATAGCTATTTCTTATATCAAAATACAGAAAACTGATATTTGTAAACTATACCTTAAGGTGCTACAATATCCTTAATCAAACTATTTGGAGGTCGTTTTATGACTCGTGATTTTAAATTTGAAACCTTACAATTGCATGCTGGTCAAGTAGTTGATCCAGCAACTAAGTCTCGTGCAGTGCCGATTTATCAAACAACATCCTTTGTTTTTGATGACACGCAGGAAGGTGCCGATTTGTTTGCCTTGAGAAAACCAGGGAACATTTATACTCGTATCACCAACCCTACAACAGCTGCCTTTGAAGAAAGAATTGCTGCCCTTGAAGGTGGTGTCGGAGCTCTTGCAACAGCATCAGGTATGGCCGCAGTGACTTATACGATTTTGGCACTTGCCCACGCTGGTGACCATGTAGTAGCAGCCTCAACTATTTACGGTGGAACCTTCAATCTCTTGAAGGAAACCCTTCCTCGTTATGGGATCACAACAACCTTTGTCGATGTGGATAATTTGGAAGAAGTGGAAGCAGCTATCAATGACAATACCAAGCTTGTCTTGATTGAAACCTTGGGCAATCCCTTGATTAACATTCCTGACTTGGAAAAATTGGCTGAGATTGCGCATAAACACCAGATTCCACTAGTTTCGGATAATACCTTTGCCACACCTTACTTGATTAATGTCTTTTCTCACGGTGTAGATATTGCTATTCACTCTGCCACTAAGTTTATTGGTGGGCATGGTACGACTATTGGTGGGGTGATTGTCGATAGCGGGCGTTTTGACTGGGCGGCTTCAGGAAAATTCCCTCAATTTGTTGAGGAAGATCCGAGCTACCATAACTTGAGCTATACTCGTGATGTGGGTGCAGTAGCCTTTATTATCGCTGTCCGTGTCCAATTGCTTCGTGATACAGGTGCAGCCTTGTCACCATTTAATGCCTTTCTCTTGCTCCAAGGACTTGAAACCCTTTCACTTCGTGTGGAACGTCATGTGCAAAATGCAGAGAAAATTGTTGATTTCCTTGTCAACCATCCTAAGGTAGAAAAAGTTAACTATCCAAAGCTTGCAGATAGTCCGTACCATGCCTTAGCTGAGAAATATCTTCCTAAAGGTGTGGGCTCAATCTTTACTTTCCATGTCAAAGGTGGGGAGGCAGAGGCACGCAAGGCAATTGATAATTTGGAAATCTTCTCTGACCTTGCAAATGTGGCAGATGCCAAGTCTCTTGTTGTTCACCCAGCAACAACTACTCACGGTCAATTGTCAGAAAAAGACTTAGAAGCCGCAGGTGTAACACCAAACCAAATCCGCTTGTCTATCGGACTTGAAAATGTAGAAGATTTGATTGAAGACTTGCGCTTGGCCTTGGAAAAAATTTAAAGAAAAAGAAGATAAACAGTGAGTTTCGACTCACTGTTTTTGATTTTCCCTTAGGCATGATATAATGGTTAAAGAAGTCTAGAAAGAGGAACGATATGAACGAAATCAAATGCCCTAACTGTGGGGAAGTCTTTACAGTAAATGAGAGCCAGTATGCTGAACTTTTATCCCAAGTGAGAACGGTAGAGTTTGATAAGGAACTACACGATAGGATGAGGCAAGAACTGGCTTTGGTTGAGCAAAAGGCCATGAATGAGCAACAGTCTAAACTAGCTCAAAAAGACCAAGAAATCGCTCAATTGCAGAGTCAAATCCAAAACTTTGATACAGAAAAAGAATTGGCCAAGAAAGAGGTTGAACAGACAAGCCATCAGGCTTTATTAGCAAAGGACAAGGAAGTGCAGGCCTTGGAAAACCAATTGGCCACCTTGCGTTTGGAGCATGAAAATCAACTGCAAAAGACCCTTTCTGACCTAGAAAAAGAACGCGATCAGATTAAAAACCAGCTTCTCTTGCAAGAAAAGGAAAACGAGCTTTCTCTTGCTTCTGTTAAACAAAACTATGAAGCACAGCTTAAAGCAGCCAGTGAACAAGTCGAGTTTTATAAGAATTTTAAGGCTCAACAATCTACCAAAGCTATCGGGGAAAGTCTGGAACAGTATGCAGAGAGTGAGTTTAATAAGGTCCGTAGTTTTGCCTTTCCAAATGCCTACTTTGAGAAGGATAACAAGGTTTCAGCGCGTGGGTCTAAGGGGGACTTTATCTTCCGTGAATGTGATGAAAATGGGGTCGAAATTATTTCCATCATGTTTGAGATGAAAAATGAAGCTGACGGAACAGAGAAGAAGCACAAGAATGCAGATTTTTACAAGGAATTGGACAAGGACCGTCGAGAGAAGAACTGTGAGTATGCCGTTTTGGTGACCATGCTAGAGGCAGATAACGACTACTTTAACACAGGGATTGTTGACGTCAGCCACGAGTATGAAAAGATGTATGTGGTTCGTCCTCAATTCTTTATTCAGTTGATTGGGCTCTTGCGTAATGCGGCTCTTAATTCACTAAAATACAAGCAAGAGTTGGCCTTGGTTCGCGAACAAAATATTGACATTACGCATTTTGAAGAAGACTTAGATGCCTTTAAACTAGCCTTTGCTAAGAACTATAATTCAGCTTCGACCAACTTTGGTAAGGCAATTGATGAAATTGACAAGGCTATCAAACGCATGGAAGAGGTTAAGAAGTTCCTAACAACATCTGAAAACCAACTCCGTCTAGCTAATAATAAATTGGAAGATGTCTCCGTCAAAAAATTGACCCGTAAAAATCCAACCATGAAAGCGAAGTTTGAGGCGCTGAAGGGGGAGTAACCTTTAGTATGAAATAACTTTAAAATAGTCGTATATCTACATTAAATCTTTGCAACTTTATGTACAGCAAGAGAAGAGCTATTTAGAAGGAGAAAACTGATATGAGTTCTTACCGTACGTCACCTATGTGAAAGAGCATAATCAGATTAATAAGATTATGCAACAGTTAAATTTACTAACGAGACGGGATTGTGGAAGGTATATCATGGAGAATAGGTTTAAAACTGGGGAAAGAGGTAGTTGCTACAGTTTTTGTTATTGGTACTTTAATTGATGGTGATACAGTTAGTGCATTGACATTTGGTTTTGGAGTCTTGATAGCGATTCTAGTAATTGCAATCGACTTCTTATATTTAAGTTCTACAATGGAGGATAATGGTGAAAGAGATATTAAATAACTATTCGTTGAAAATATCTAGATTTGAAATTCCCAAATTATATAATTTGACAAAAATAGTTTACATTTGCTTAATTCCTATAGTTTGCCTATCATTTATAGGCATGGTTGTTGAATTATTTAAAGGTGGGGAAATGAATTTTATGAAATTCATTACTTATACGGTAGTATGTTTTGGGTTTGAGACATTGATTTCATCAAACAATAAACTGATTAAATTAGCTGTGGATAATATCTTTTTGACAGATATTAATTTCGACAAGCACATAAGTTATTATCGTTATGTAGCTGAACACTCCGTTAAGTATCAACAGCTGTTCAATAATGCAAATTGTTTACTAGCTATTGCCCAATCGCTATACTACCAAGGAAAGTTTGAAGAAAGCTTTGGTAATTTGGAACGAATAAATTTTGAGGGTAAAAATTTTAATAAGAAATTTGAAATCGAATTATCCACAATTTACTTTAAGATTCTTTCACTTATCCATGCTGATAGAGCAGAAGAAATTTCGAACCAAATCGATATGTTAGCTACATTAAAAGTTCGAACAAATTCTCAGGTTGCTAGGAAGACGAATGTAATAAACATAATAAAAGCTATAGAGGATATTGTTTTAAAGAAAAAATCAAACGACTACTTTAACATTACTGAGCCAGAAAGTAAACTAGCCCGAATCATGTTTTCTTATTACGGCGCTCTCAATGCCCAATTAAAAGGAGATGAAGCTCGTGCCCGTAGTTTGTTTGAAAGTATCGCCCATGAAAATCCAGAACTCTTTTATGTTCAGGAAGCTAGGAAGTATTTAGAATTAGTGAAATGAGAGTAATATATGAAATTAATTGAAAAAATAGTAAGTAGGGCGACAGAGAATATTCTTCTACAAATTGATAGGACTATTCTAATTTGCTCAATTACTGGACTTGTTTTGGATGTGTTGGCTGTTTTTTTAGTTTTCCAAAGTGATACCAAAAAGTGGGGAGTAATATTATTAGTAGTAGTATTACTAATTCTTACTCTAGTTTTATACCTACGTTTTGTCCTAAACAAAGTTATTTATCTAATGTTAAACGATGCTATTAATCTTAAGCTCTATGTAGACATGTACAGGGTTCAATCTGAGAAATCCATTAAGATTTTTAGGGCAACATATCGTGAGTATTACCAATTTATCAAAGGTCAAGTGGCTTATCTAAAAGGAGATTTTCAATCAGCCAAGGAAAATATGTCCAAATATGATTTGAAAAAAATTTGGGGTAGACTAAGAGGCTATACATTTTTAATATCAACCTATGAATTATTAAAAGTTTCCATTCATCTTCAAGATGCGCAAGATATTGATTTCTTTGAGGAACAATTGTCCAAGGCACCAGATTTTAAAGGAGGCAAAGCTAAACTAGTCGCCCAAACTCAATCCATAAAAGATATTGTGTTCAATAAAGAAGCGAACGACTACTTTGATATTACTGAACCAGAAAGTAAGCTAGCTCAAATCATGTTTTCTTATTACAGCGCTCTCAATGCCCAGCTAAAAGGAGATGAAGAGCGTGCCCGTAGTTTGTTTGAAAGTATTGCTCATGAAAATCCAGAACTCTTTTGTGTTCAGGAAGCTAGGAAGTATTTAGAAAAATGAGCTGATATAGTTTTAAAATCTGTCTAAGATAGAATATGTTGATGTAAAGTGAAAAGGGAATTAGAAAGCAAAAATGAACGGTATTATCAACTTAAAAAAAGAAGCGGGTATGACTTCGCATGATGCGGTTTTTAAGCTGCGTAAGATTTTGGGAACCAAGAAGATTGGTCATGGTGGAACCTTGGATCCGGATGTGGTGGGTGTTTTGCCTATTGCGGTTGGCAAGGCAACACGCATGGTCGAGTTTATGCAGGATGAGGGCAAGGTCTATGAGGGGGAAATCACTCTGGGCTATTCCACGACGACAGAGGATGCTAGTGGGGAAGTGGTCGCTAAGACACCCGTTCTGTCGCCCTTGGATGAAAAGCTTGTCGATGAAGCGATTGCTAGCTTGACTGGACCAATTACCCAGATTCCGCCTATGTATTCGGCTGTCAAGGTCAATGGTCGTAAGCTCTATGAGTATGCGCGTGCTGGTCATGAAGTGGAGCGTCCAGAACGTCAGGTAACTATTTATAGCTTTGAACGAACAAGTCCGATTTCTTATGAGGGGAATCTAGCACGTTTTACTTTTCGTGTGAAATGCAGTAAGGGGACTTACATCCGTACCTTATCGGTTGACTTGGGAGAAAAATTGGGTTATGCGGCTCATATGTCACATTTAACTCGAACTAGTGCTGCAGGTTTACAACTGGAAGATGCTCTTACTTTGGAAGAAATTGCTGCAAAAGTGGAGACTGGCCAATTGGACTTTCTCCATCCTCTAGAGATTGGGACAGGCGACCTTGTCAAAGTTTCCCTAAGTCCAGAAGAGGCTACAGAAGTACGCTTTGGTCGTTTTATTGAGTTAGAACAGTCGGATAAGGAATTGGCTGCTTTTGAAGGAGATAAATTACTAGCCATTCTAGAAAAACGGGACAACCTCTACAAGCCAAGGAAGGTCTTTAGCTAATCGAACTGGGGTGTAGGGAGTGTTGTTTCCCCTAGACTATCCAAATCAGACTATAAATTTTGTAAAAAATGTGATAGAATAGACGACGGATAAAAAAACGGAGGATAGCATGCAAAATAGACCAATCATTATCGGAGTGACAGGTGGTTCTGGTGGAGGTAAGACCAGTGTTTCAAGAGCCATTTTATCGCATTTCCCTGATGAAAAGATTTCCATGATTGAGCATGATTCATACTACAAGGATCAGTCTCATTTGACCTTTGAAGAGCGTGTCAAAACCAACTACGACCATCCTTTTGCCTTTGATACAGACTTAATGATTGAGCAGATTAAGGAATTGTTAGCAGGGCGTCCGGTGGACATCCCGACTTATGACTATACAGAGCATACACGAAGCAGCAAGACTTATCGTCAGGAGCCCCAAGATGTCTTTATCGTTGAGGGCATTTTGGTCTTGGAGGACAAGCGCCTGCGCGATTTGATGGATATCAAGATTTTTGTGGATACGGATGATGATGTGCGTATTATTCGTCGGATCAAGCGTGATATGGAAGAGCGTGGCCGTAGTTTGGATAGCGTTATTGACCAGTATTTAGGTGTGGTCAAACCTATGTACCATCAGTTTATCGAACCAACCAAGCGTTATGCTGATATCGTCATTCCTGAGGGAGTCAGCAATACAGTGGCTATCGACCTTTTGACAACCAAGATTGCAAAGATTTTGGAAGAAGCACGAAACAGCAAATAAACAGATGTGGAGGCCTTGCCTCCTTTTTTTATTTTTCCCTCATAATGGTACATAAATGGAGATTTTTAGGCATATTTTTGGTATAATAATACCCATGAAAGAGCAAGAAAATGAATAGTAGGTGGAGATGGAAAAGTATTTATCGGTAACAACTTTGACCAAGTATCTGAAAATGAAATTCGATAAAGACCCTTACTTGGAACGGGTCTATTTAACTGGTCAAGTTTCCAACTTTCGTAAACGACCTACTCACCAATATTTCTCCCTAAAAGATGACCACGCAGTTATTCAAGCGACCATCTGGTCTGGAATTTATCAGAAATTAGGTTTCGACTTGGAAGAAGGGATGAAGATCAATGTGATTGGGCGTGTGCAGGTCTATGAACCAAGCGGTAGTTACTCCATCATCATTGAAAAGGCAGAGCCTGATGGAGTTGGTGCGCTTGCGATTCAATTTGAACAACTCAAGAAAAAACTAACTGAAGAAGGCCTGTTTCAAGAACGTTTCAAGCAACCTCTGCCCCAATTTTCTAAGAGAATTGGTGTGGTAACCAGTCGCAGTGGGGCCGTTATTCGAGATATTATCACGACCGTTAGCAGGCGATTTCCAGGTATCGACATTCTTCTCTATCCGACCAAGGTTCAAGGTGAAGGGGCTGCGGAGGAAATTGCTCGAAATATTGCGCGTGCCAATCAACGGGACGATTTGGATTTGCTGATTATTGGTCGTGGTGGAGGTTCTATCGAGGATCTTTGGGCCTTTAACGAAGAGATTGTGGTACGAGCTATTTTTGAATCTCGTTTGCCAGTTATCTCTAGTGTGGGACATGAGACGGATGTGACCTTGGCAGATTTTGTGGCAGATCGACGAGCTGCAACGCCAACAGCAGCTGCTGAACTAGCAACACCTGTGACCAAGTTAGATCTATTAGCTCATTTGCAAAATCAGGAAAAGCGGATGGCAACAGCAGTCCGAAATGTCCTATCTAAGAAACAAGAAGCTTTAAAAAAATGCAGTCAGTCTGTTATCTTTAGACAGCCAGAGCGCTTGTATGATGGCTATTTACAACGCTTGGACCAATTGCAACTACGATTAAAACAAAGTTTGAGAACACAGATTTCTGATAACAAACAGCTAGTACAAGCAAGGACGCATCAACTAGTCCAATTATCTCCTGTTATCAAAATTCAACGCTATCAAGACCGTCTAGGCCAGTTGGATAAGCTCTTACGTAGTCAAATGGCGCTGGTTTATGATGCCAAGGTTGCTGAGGTCAAGCGACTTTCAGAA
Organism: Streptococcus mitis; assembly: GCF_002096895.1. Lineage (GTDB taxonomy): Bacteria > Bacillota > Bacilli > Lactobacillales > Streptococcaceae > Streptococcus > Streptococcus mitis_AH. The sequence continues at coordinate 183,213 of NZ_NCVI01000018.1, forward strand.
ACATTGCTTATGTTGGATACCAGTCGAATCGTGGCGCGTGGTTATGCAATTGTCAAAAAAGAAGAGTCCGTTGTAGATTCGGTTGAGAGTTTGAAGAAAAAAGACCAAGTGACGCTTTTGATGCGAGATGGTCGAGTAGAATTAGAGGTTAAAGATGTCAAAACAAAAGAAATTTGAGGAAAATCTAGCAGAACTGGAGACCATTGTTCAAAGTTTGGAAAATGGTGAAATTGCTCTGGAAGATGCGATTGCTGCCTTTCAAAAGGGTATGGTCTTGTCAAAAGAACTCCAAGCGACGCTGGACAAGGCTGAAAAGACCTTAGTTAAGGTCATGCAAGAAGATGGAACAGAAAGTGATTTTGAATGAAAAAGCAAGAAAAATTAGCTCTTGTCGAGTCGGCCTTGGAAGACTTTTATGGAGACCAGCAGTTTGCCTCTAGTTTGCGAGAGTCTGTTCTCTATTCCATTCATGCTGGTGGCAAGCGTATTCGGCCTTTTCTCTTGTTAGAAGTTCTGGAAGCCTTGCAGGTTGCTATCAAACCTGCTCACGCGCAGGTGGCTGCTGCTTTGGAAATGATTCATACCGGGAGCTTGATTCATGATGATCTTCCAGCTATGGATGATGATGATTATCGTCGAGGGCGTTTGACCAACCATAAGAAATTCGGTGAAGCTATGGCCATTTTGGCAGGAGATGCCTTGTTTCTAGATCCTTATGCCTTGATAGCGCAGGCAGATTTGCCAAGTCAGATAAAGGTAGACTTGATTGCCAACTTATCTCTTGCTTCAGGAAGTCTGGGTATGGTGGCAGGGCAGGTTTTGGACATGGAAGGGGAACACCAGCATTTGTCTTTGGAAGAGCTCCAAACCATTCATGCCAATAAAACTGGGAAGTTACTAGCTTATCCCTTCCAAGCTGCAGCCATTATAGCTGAATTAGTACCTGAAATGCAGGTGAAGCTGAAAACTGTTGGCGAATTGATTGGACTTGCCTTTCAAGTTAGAGACGATGTGCTAGATGTGACAGCTAGTTTTGAGGAAATCGGCAAGACTCCACAAAAGGACTTGCAGGCAGAGAAGTCAACCTACCCAGCCTTGTTAGGCTTGGAAGAGGCAATTGCCTTTTGTAACCAAACCTTGGATCAAGCTAATGCAAAATTAGAAGAAATTGCCCAGCAGGTTCCCTTTGAGATAGAATCGATTGTTAGTGTAGTAGAAAGTTTGAGAATCAATGGCTAAGGAAAGAGTGGATGTACTAGCTTATAAACAGGGCTTGTTTGAAACGCGAGAACAGGCGAAGCGCGGCGTTATGGCTGGTCTAGTCGTAGCAGTCCTGAATGGAGAACGGTTTGACAAACCAGGAGAAAAAATCCCAGATGACACCGAGCTAAAACTCAAGGGTGAAAAACTCAAGTATGTTAGTCGTGGTGGCTTGAAACTGGAAAAGGCCTTGCAGGTCTTTGATTTATCAGTTGATGGAGCGACCACAATTGATATCGGTGCTTCTACTGGTGGTTTTACCGATGTCATGTTGCAAAATGGTGCTGAGTTGGTCTTTGCAGTCGATGTTGGTACCAATCAGTTGGCTTGGAAACTACGCCAGGACCCGAGAGTTGTCAGCATGGAGCAGTTCAATTTCCGCTATGCTGAAAAGACTGATTTTGAAAAGGAACCGAGCTTTGCCAGTATTGATGTGAGTTTTATTTCCCTCAGTCTGATTTTGCCAGCCTTGCACCGAGTCTTGGCTAATCAAGGTCAGGTCGTGGCTTTGGTTAAGCCTCAGTTTGAGGCAGGTCGAGAGCAGATTGGGAAAAATGGAATCATTCGTGATGCCAAGGTCCATCAACATGTCCTTGAATCTGTCACAGCTATGGCAGTAGAGGAAGGCTTTTCAGTCCTTGGTTTGGACTTTTCTCCTATCCAGGGTGGTCATGGAAATATTGAGTTTTTAGCGTATTTGAAAAAAGAAGAGTCAGCAAGCAATCAGGTTCTTGCTGAGATTGAAGAAGTAGTAGAGAGGGCGCATAGTCAATTTAAAAATGAATAAAAAAGAGAGACTTGAAAAAATTAGACGATTTGTGACAGATTATCAAATTGGCACACAAGAAGAAATTGTAGAACATTTGAAAGAGGCAGGAATTACTGCTACTCAGGCAACGGTATCACGGGATATCAAAGAACTAGGCATTGTCAAAATTCCTTTGAGAGACAACACCTATGTCTATGAATTGCCAAAATCAATCGTAAAAAGTTTGCAACTGGCTGAAGACAATATCGAATCGGCAGAATTGATGGATAAGATGATCAATCTCCAAGTTATCCCAGGAAATACAGCTTTTGTAAAAGCTCAGTTAACCGAGACTTTTGCGGACAAGATTTTTAGCTGTTTGGCTGATGATAGCTCGATTTTAGTCATTGCCAGAAGTGAAAGTCTAGCTGAGGAAATCTTTGAACAAGTAAAAAATTGGTAGGTCTATATGTTACTTGAAATTTCGATAAAAAACTTTGCCATTATTGAGGCTATTTCCCTCAATTTTGAAAAGGGGATGACTGTCCTGACTGGTGAAACAGGTGCAGGGAAGTCAATTATCATTGATGCCATGAATATGATGTTGGGAGCTCGTGCTACGACAGATGTTATTCGTCATGGTGCGCCAAAGGCAGAGATTGAGGGGCTTTTCTCCATTGAGAATAGTCGCCTTTTGCAGGAAATTTTTAATGAGCAAGGTTTGGAAATGGGGGATGAAATTATCATCCGTCGGGAAATCTTGCAAAATGGTCGTAGTATCAGCCGTGTCAATGGCCAGATGGTCAATCTGTCTGTTTTGCGTGCTATTGGGCAACATCTGGTAGATATTCATGGTCAGCATGACCAAGAAGAGTTAATGCGTCCTCAACTGCATATCCAGATGTTGGATGAATTTGGTGATGCCGCTTTTTGGGACTTGAAAGAAACCTATCAAACGAGTTTTGATGCCTATCGGAAAATGCGCAAGCAGGTTCTGGAAGTCAAGAAAAACCAACAGGAACACAAGGCTCGTATCGAAATGTTGGAATTTCAAATGGCAGAGATTGAGGCGGCTAATTTGCAGGCTGGAGAAGACTTGGCTCTCAATCAAGAGCGAGAGAAACTTCTCAACCATAAAAATATAGCGGATACGTTGACCAATGCTTACAGTATGTTGGACAATGAAGATTTTTCAAGTCTGGTCAATGTTCGTTCAGCCATGAATGACATGGAAAGTGTCGAAGAGTATGACCCTGAATACCGTGACATTTCAAGCTCACTGTCTGAGACCTACTATGTCTTAGAAGACATTAGCAAACGTTTGGAAGCAATCATTGAGGATCTTGATTTTGATGGTAATCGCCTCATGCAGGTCGAGAATCGTTTGGATCTCCTTCATACTATTACTCGTAAGTATGGTGGGACTGTAGACGATGTTTTGCTTTATTTTGCTAAGATTACAGAAGAATACAATCTCTTGACAGGCAACAACCTTTCTTCTGAAGACATGGAAGCAGAGCTTAAGAAATTAGAAGTCAATCTTGTTGATTTGGCTGGTCAACTTGCATCTGCTCGTCATGATTTGGCTCAGCAATTGGAAGCAGAGATTAAACAAGAACTGCAAGACCTCTATATGGAAAAAGCTCAGTTTCAGGTTCGTTTTAGCAAGGGAAAATTCAGTCGTGAGGGCAATGAAATGGTCGAGTTTTACATTTCAACCAACCCTGGTGAAGACTTTAAACCCTTGGTCAAGGTTGCATCTGGTGGGGAATTATCTCGTCTCATGCTAGCCATTAAATCTGCCTTTTCACGTAAAGAGGGTAAGACCAGCATAGTCTTTGATGAGGTGGATACAGGAGTTTCAGGTCGTGTAGCTCAGGCTATTGCACAGAAGATTCACAAGATTGGCCAACATGGTCAAGTTCTGGCTATTTCCCATTTACCACAAGTGATTGCGATCGCGGATTATCAATTCTTTATTGAGAAGATTAGCAATGAGCATTCAACAGTTTCGACTGTTCGTCTCTTGACGGTTGAAGAGCGAGTGGAGGAAGTTGCTAAAATGTTGGCAGGTGATGATGTGACGGAAGCAGCCCTGACGCAAGCCAGAGAATTGTTGAGAAACAGGGAGAAATAAGATGACAGACTATTATGTAATTGGAGATGTCCACGGAAAAGCTGGAATGCTAGAAGACCTTCTCAAAACCTGGGATGGTCAGACCCAGTTACTCTTTCTAGGGGATTTGATTGACCGTGGTGAGGATAGTCGCCGTGTTCTAGAAATGGTTAAGGACTTAGTGGATAATCAAGGGGCTATCTGTTTGTCAGGAAATCATGAGTATATGTTTTTGACTTGGCTCGATGACCCAGAAGAAAGCTATGACCACTATCGTCGCAATGGTGGAGATACAACCATTAACTCTATCCTAGGTCGTCCATTGGATGCACCAGTTGATGGAGTAGAAGATGCCAAGCGTGTCGCTACTGAAGCTGCAGATTTGGTCGAATTTATTCGTCAAATGCCATTTGTAGTGGAAACAGATCATTATATTTTTGTTCATGCTGGAGTTGATTTGACATTAGAGGACTGGCATGAAACGACAGACTACAAGAAAGTTTGGCTTAGAAAACCATTCCACGAAGCTGAAAATCATACTGGAAAAACCATTGTCTTCGGCCATACACCGGTTTATGGTTTGTTAAAGCAAGAACGCGGTACAGCTGATCTTTGGATGACGGAAGATGGCAAGATTGGAATGGACGGAGGAGCTGTCTACGGTGGTGTCCTTCATGGGATTGTCTTTACAGACCAAGGAATGACAGAACGCTACTTTATCGAAAATGATGGTTTTGTCGCTGAAGATTAGTACTCCTAGCAGGGTATGGTCTTGTCAAAATGTCAAAAACAATTTATAATAAATAGATACCCTGAAAGGAAGAGAATCATGAACTTAGAAGAATTGAAAAAACGACAGGAGAAGATCCGTAACTTCTCTATTATCGCCCATATTGACCACGGGAAATCAACTCTAGCAGACCGTATTTTGGAAAAAACAGAGACGGTTTCAAGCCGTGAAATGCAGGCTCAGCTTTTGGATAGCATGGATCTAGAACGGGAACGTGGGATTACCATTAAGTTGAATGCCATCGAGCTCAATTATACTGCAAAAGATGGGGAAACTTATATTTTCCACTTGATTGACACGCCGGGGCACGTTGACTTTACCTATGAAGTTTCACGTTCGCTAGCTGCCTGTGAAGGTGCGATTTTGGTGGTCGATGCCGCTCAAGGTATTGAGGCTCAAACCCTTGCCAACGTTTATCTAGCCTTGGACAATGATTTGGAAATCATGCCAGTCATTAACAAAATTGACCTACCTGCTGCAGATCCTGAGCGCGTGCGTACAGAGATTGAAGATGTCATTGGTTTGGATGCCAGTGAAGCAGTTTTGGCTTCTGCCAAGGCTGGTATTGGGATTGAAGAAATCCTCGAGCAAATCGTAGAAAAAGTACCAGCACCAACAGGTGATGTGACGGCACCACTTAAGGCCTTGATTTTCGATTCTGTTTACGATGCTTACCGTGGGGTTATCCTCCAAGTTCGTGTCATGGATGGGGTTGTCAAACCTGGTGATAAGATTCAGCTTATGAGCAATGGTAAGACCTTTGATGTGACAGAAGTTGGTATTTTTACTCCCAAAGCAGTTGGTCGTGATTTCCTTGCGACTGGTGACGTTGGTTATATTGCAGCTTCTATCAAAACGGTTCAGGACACTCGTGTGGGTGATACCGTTACCTTGGCAACCAATCCTGCGGCTGAGCCATTACATGGTTACAAACAAATGAATCCTATGGTCTTTGCGGGTCTATATCCTATCGAGTCAAACAAGTACAATGACCTACGTGAAGCGCTTGAAAAATTGCAACTGAATGATGCTAGTCTGCAGTTTGAACCAGAAACATCTCAGGCACTTGGATTTGGTTTCCGTTGTGGTTTCCTTGGACTTCTCCATATGGATGTTATCCAAGAGCGTTTGGAACGTGAGTTCAACATTGACCTCATCATGACAGCTCCATCTGTTATCTATAAGGTTAACTTGACCGACGGTGAGTCTATGGATGTATCTAACCCATCTGAGTTCCCAGATCCTACCAAGATTGCGACCATTGAAGAGCCTTATGTTAAGGCGCAAATCATGGTACCACAGGAGTTCGTAGGAGCTGTAATGGAGCTAGCTCAGCGCAAGCGTGGTGACTTTGTGACTATGGACTATATTGATGATAACCGTGTCAATGTTATCTATCAAATTCCACTGGCTGAAATCGTCTTTGATTTCTTTGATAAGCTTAAGTCTTCAACACGTGGTTATGCAAGCTTTGACTACGAATTGTCAGAGTATCGCCCCTCTAAGCTGGTCAAAATGGACATCCTTCTCAATGGAGACAAGGTGGATGCCCTTAGCTTTATCGTTCACAAGGACTTTGCCTACGAACGCGGAAAACTCATCGTTGATAAGCTTAAGAAAATCATCCCTCGCCAACAATTTGAGGTGCCAATTCAAGCAGCTATTGGACAGAAGATTGTCGCTCGTACTGATATCAAGGCCCTTCGTAAGAACGTACTTGCTAAATGTTATGGTGGTGACGTTTCTCGTAAGCGTAAACTGCTTGAAAAACAAAAAGCTGGTAAGAAACGCATGAAAGCTATCGGATCAGTAGAAGTTCCACAAGAAGCCTTCCTTAGCGTCTTGAGCATGGATGAAGAGTAGAAGTATAAAGAAAAATATTTTATTGTTGATAGACTTTACATATCAAATAACAAAGATAAATAAAAGAAGATCAAATGGTCTTCTTTTTAATTTGTTTTACGAATAAATAGATGAGTAGAAAAAGAAATGGAGATATTTATGAAAATCACAAACTATGAAATCTATAAGTTAAAAAAATCAGGTTTGACCAATCAACAGATTTTGAATGTCCTAGAATACGGTGAAAATGTTGATCAAGAACTGTTGTTAGGTGATATTGCAGATATATCAGGTTGCCGAAATCCAGCTGTTTTTATGGAACGTTATTTTCAGATAGACGATACGCATTTGGAGAAGGAGTTTCAAAAATTTCCATCTTTCTCTATTTTAGATGACTGTTATCCTTGGGATTTGAGTGAAATATATGATGCACCTGTACTTTTATTTTACAAGGGAAATCTGGATCTCTTGAAATTTCCTAAGGTAGCAGTCGTGGGCAGTCGTGCTTGTAGCAAACTGGGAGCTAAGTCAGTTGAAAAAGTCATTCAGGGCTTGGAAAATGAACTGGTTATCGTCAGTGGATTAGCCAAGGGCATTGACACAGCAGCTCATATGGCAGCTCTTCAGAATGGCGGAAAAACCATTGCAGTGATTGGAACAGGACTGGATGTGTTTTATCCTAAAGCCAATAAACGCTTGCAAGACTACATCGGCAATGATCATCTGGTTCTCAGTGAATATGGACCTGGTGAACAACCTCTGAAATTTCATTTTCCTGCCCGTAATCGCATCATTGCTGGACTTTGTCGTGGTGTGATTGTAGCAGAGGCTAAGATGCGCTCAGGTAGTCTCATCACCTGTGAGCGGGCAATGGAAGAAGGGCGCGATGTCTTTGCTATTCCTGGTAGCATTTTAGATGGACTATCAGACGGTTGCCATCATTTGATTCAAGAAGGGGCAAAATTGGTCACCAGTGGGCAGGATGTTCTTGCTGAATTTGAATTTTAAGACGAAATTTCTCTTTTTAAACCAACTTTTCTTCTATATATAGGAGCTAAGTCTTGACAGTTATGGCAAAATGGTTTACACTTTATAAAGTTTATTACTTTGAAAAGGTGTGATACTGTGGCTACGGCAACAAAAAAGAAAAAATCAACAGTTAAAAAAAATCTAGTAATCGTGGAGTCGCCTGCTAAGGCCAAGACGATTGAAAAATATCTCGGCAGAAACTATAAGGTTTTAGCCAGTGTCGGTCATATCCGTGATTTGAAGAAATCCAGTATGTCTGTCGATATTGAAAATAATTATGAACCGCAATATATCAATATTCGAGGAAAGGGCCCTCTCATCAATGACTTGAAAAAAGAAGCCAAAAAAGCTAATAAAGTCTTTCTGGCGAGTGACCCGGACCGTGAAGGAGAAGCGATTTCTTGGCATTTAGCCCATATTCTCAACTTGGATGAAAATGATGCTAACCGTGTGGTCTTCAATGAAATCACCAAGGATGCAGTCAAAAATGCTTTCAAAGAGCCACGCAAGATTGATATGGACTTGGTCGATGCCCAACAGGCACGTCGTGTCCTGGACCGCTTGGTAGGGTATTCGATTTCGCCTATTTTGTGGAAAAAGGTCAAGAAGGGCTTGTCAGCAGGTCGCGTTCAATCTATTGCTCTTAAGTTAATCATTGACCGTGAGAATGAAATCAACGCCTTTCAGCCAGAAGAATACTGGACAATTGATGGTATCTTTAAAAAGGGAACCAAGCAATTTCAGGCTTCCTTCTATGGAGTAGATGGCAAAAAGCTGAAACTAACTAGCAATGACGAGGTCAAGGAAGTCTTGTCTCGTCTGACTAGCAAAGATTTTTCAGTGGATCAGGTAGATAAGAAAGAGCGCAAACGCAATGCTCCATTACCCTATACCACTTCATCTATGCAGATGGATGCTGCCAATAAAATTAACTTCCGTACTCGAAAGACCATGATGGTTGCCCAACAGCTCTATGAAGGAATTAATATCGGTTCTGGTGTTCAAGGTTTGATTACTTATATGCGTACCGATTCGACTCGTATCAGTCCTGTAGCGCAAAATGAAGCAGCAAGTTTCATTACGGACCGTTTTGGTAGCAAGTATTCTAAGCATGGTAGCAAGGTTAAAAATGCTTCAGGTGCTCAGGATGCCCATGAGGCTATTCGCCCGTCTAGCGTTTTGAATACACCTGAAAGTATTGCTAAGTATCTGGACAAGGACCAGCTCAAGCTCTATACCCTTATCTGGAATCGTTTTGTGGCTAGCCAAATGACAGCTGCTGTCTTTGATACCATGGCTGTTAAATTGTCGCAAAATGGAGTTCAATTTGCTGCCAATGGTAGTCAGGTTAAGTTTGATGGTTATCTTGCCATTTATAATGATTCTGACAAGAATAAGATGTTACCAGATATGGCTGTGGGAGATGTAGTCAAACAGGTCAATAGCAAACCAGAGCAACATTTCACTCAACCGCCTGCTCGTTATTCTGAAGCGACATTGATCAAGACCTTGGAGGAAAATGGGGTTGGCCGTCCGTCAACCTACGCACCAACTATTGAAACCATTCAGAAACGTTATTATGTTCGCCTTGTAGCCAAACGTTTTGAACCAACAGAGTTGGGAGAAATTGTTAACAAGCTCATCGTTGAATATTTCCCAGATATCGTAAACGTGACCTTCACAGCTGAAATGGAAGGCAAGCTGGATGATGTCGAAGTTGGAAAAGAGCAGTGGCAACGTGTCATTGATGCCTTTTACAAACCTTTCTCTAAAGAGGTTGCCAAGGCTGAAGAAGAAATGGAGAAAATCCAGATCAAGGATGAACCAGCTGGATTTGATTGTGAAGTGTGTGGCAGTCCAATGGTTATTAAACTTGGTCGATTTGGTAAGTTCTACGCTTGTAGCAATTTCCCAGATTGCCGTCATACCCAAGCAATCGTGAAAGAGATTGGTGTTGAGTGTCCAAGTTGTCATCAGGGACAAATCATTGAGCGTAAAACCAAACGTAACCGCCTTTTCTATGGTTGCAACCGCTATCCAGAATGTGAATTTACCTCTTGGGACAAGCCTGTTGGTCGTGACTGTCCAAAATGTGGCAACTTTCTTATGGAGAAAAAAGTCCGTGGTGGTGGCAAGCAGGTTGTTTGTAGCAAGGGTGACTACGAAGAAGAAAAGATTAAATAAGAAGAGAGTCCTGAAAGTGAATTTCAGGCTCCTTTTGGTTAGAACTTGACAAAATTCATCATTGTATGCGAAACTAGAAGAAGATTATTTTAACTAGGAGAAGTTATGCGTTTTATCTATCTGATCATTGGTTTTTTATCACTAGCCTTGGCTATTATTGGGGTTGTTTTACCTTTGTTACCTACAACGCCTTTTCTTTTGTTGTCTATTGCTTGTTTCTCAAGAAGTTCCAAGCGCTTCGAAGACTGGCTTTATCATACCAAACTCTATCAAGCATATGTAGCTGATTTTCGCGAGACTAAGTCTATTGCGCGTGAACGAAAGAAAAAAATCATCGTTTCGATCTACATCTTGATGGGAATTTCTATTTACTTTGCCCCTCTCTTACCAGTCAAAATCGGTCTTGGAGCTTTGACTATCTTTATTACTTATTATCTCTTCAAGGTCATTCCGGATAAAGAATAAGTAAAATTTGTCACTATTTCCCTTGATAAAATTGAAAGCATATTCATAACAATATGATATAATGAATTTAAAGTAATCTTCAAGGAGAATCAAATGATTTACGAATTTTGTGCTGAAAATGTGACCTTGCTTGAAAAAGCGATGCAGGCTGGGGCTCGTCGAATCGAACTCTGTGATAATCTAGCAGTGGGAGGCACAACTCCCAGCTATGGAGTAACCAAGGCAGCGGTTGAATTGGCAGCTAACTACGATACGACCATCATGACCATGATTCGTCCACGTGGTGGCGACTTTGTCTATAATGAACTAGAAATTGCTATCATGTTAGAAGACATTCGATTGACTGCGCAGGCTGGAAGTCAAGGGGTTGTATTTGGGGCTTTAACTGCTGATAAGAAATTGGATAAGCTGAATCTTGAAAAGTTAATTGTTGCATCAAAAGGAATGGAAATTGTCTTCCACATGGCCTTTGATGAATTGAGTGATGAAGAGCAACTGGAAGCTATTGACTGGCTTAGTCAAGCTGGAGTCACTCGTATCCTAACTCGCGCTGGTGTGTCTGGCGACTCCTTAGAAAAACGCTTTGCTCACTATCACAGAATTTTGGAGCACGCTAAAGGTAAAATTGAAATTCTACCAGGTGGGGGGATTGATCTTGACAACCGTCAAATCTTTATCGACCAACTGGGCGTGACACAACTACATGGTACTAAGGTTGTCTTTTAAAAAATAGAAAGGAACTGCTGCTTAGGGTAGCAGTTTTCACTTATGTTTGAAATTTTTAAATCCTATCAGTTTAATCAAGAAAAGGCTCATGATTATGGTTTTGTAGAAAATAGTGGAGTCTGGACCTATAGTTGCCAGATTTTGCAAGGTGACTTTGTCATGACTGTGTCCATCACTGCTGATAATGTGACCTTTCAAGTCTTTGATCAGGAGACTGGTGACCTCTATCCGCAAGTTCATATGGAAAGCATGAGGGGAAGTTTTGTCGGAAATGTCCGTGAGGCTTGTCTGGAGATTCTTTACCAGATTCGGAAGGCTTGTTTTGAGGTACAGTATTTTATCTGCCCTCAGACTAAGCGAATCATGACTCAAGTTCAGGAAAAGTATGATAATCAGTTGGAGTATTTGTGGGAGAAATCGCCTGATACGGCAGTGTTAAGACACGAAGGCAATAAAAAGTGGTATGCCGTCCTGATGAAAATCTCTTGGGATAAGCTGGAAAAGGGCAGAGAAGGACAGGTGGAAGCAGTCAACCTCAAGCATGACCAAGTAGCTGATTTGCTTTCACACAAGGGCATTTATCCAGCTTTTCATATGAATAAACGTTACTGGATTAGTGTGGCGCTTGATGATACTTTATCGGATGAAGAAGTGTTAGAATTGATAGAAAAAAGTTGGAACTTAATCACTAAAAAATGAAACATTTCAAGATTTTTCAAGAACTTTCAATTAGCAAAATATTCTCTACTGAAGAAATTTTCAGAAAATATTGGATTTTTTCTTGACAAGTACTTTTGCCTATGCTAAAATACTAAACAAGATATCAAACGAAGGAGAAAGTCAAACATGAAAACAGCTAAGTTTAATCAATTTGCTTTGTTGTTGAGGTACTCGGGCTAGTGCAAAAAGCATTAGTCCTGTTTGGCTTACCAAGCGGGAGTAAATCAACATCTCGCTTGGATTTCTAAGCGAGATGTTTTTTTAAAACCATATTTGGAAAAGGGGAAATCTTATGAGAACAGTTGAATTTCTAGATACCAGCCTTCGGGATGGAGAACAGACACCTGGTGTTAATTTTTCAATCAAGGAAAAAATAGCCATTGCAAGACAGTTGGAGAAATGGGGCATTTCAGCAATTGAAGCTGGTTTTCCAGCGGCTAGCCCAGACTCATTTACGGCAGTGCAGGAGATTGCTAAGACCTTGAAGAAAACAGCGGTGACTGGTTTGGCCCGCTCTGTCAAGTCTGATATTGATGCTTGTTACGAGGCTCTCAAGGACGCTAAGTATCCACAGGTTCACGTCTTTATCGCTACCAGTCCGATTCACCGAAAGTATAAGCTCAATAAGAGTAAGGAAGAAATTTTGGAGGCTATTGAGGAACATGTTTCTTATGCCCGTTCTAAGTTCGAGATTGTCGAGTTCTCTCCTGAGGATGCGACTCGAACAGAGTTGGATTTTCTCTTGCAAGTTGTTCAAACAGCGGTTGATGCTGGGGCGACTTATATCAATATCCCTGACACGGTAGGATTTACCACTCCAGAGGAATATGGCGCTATCTTCAAATACTTGATTGAAAATGTCAAGACGGATCGTCAGATTATCTATTCACCTCACTGTCATGATGACCTCGGAATGGCAGTTGCTAATAGCCTTGCTGCTGTTAAGAATGGGGCGGGCCGTGTCGAAGGAACTATCAACGGCATTGGGGAGCGAGCTGGTAATGCTGCTTTGGAAGAAATTGCAGTTGCTCTCAATATTCGCCAAGATTACTACCAAGCAGTAACCAGTATTGTCCTAAATGAAACCATCAATACTTCTGAAATGGTTTCTCGATTCTCTGGTATTCCAGTTCCTAAAAATAAGGCAGTCGTTGGTGGTAATGCCTTCTCTCACGAGTCCGGTATTCACCAAGATGGAGTTCTTAAAAATCCTCTCACTTATGAGATCATCACCCCTGAATTGGTTGGTGTTAAGAGTAATAGTCTTCCGCTTGGAAAATTGTCAGGTCGCCATGCCTTCGTTGAGAAACTGAGAGAATTGGCCCTAGATTTTACAGAAGAGGATATCAAACCACTTTTTGCTAAGTTCAAGGCGCTGGCTGATAAAAAGCAAGAAATCACAGATGCAGATATTCGAGCTTTGGTAGCTGGAACCATGGTTGAAAATCCAGAAGGCTTCCACTTTGATGATTTACAACTTCAAACTCATGCAGATAATGACATTGAAGCACTCGTTAGCCTAGCCAATATGGATGGTGAGAAAGTTGATTTCAATGCGTCAGGGCAAGGTTCTGTTGAAGCAATCTTTAACGCTATCGATAAGTTCTTTAACCAATCCGTCCGCTTGGTGTCCTATACTATTGACGCTGTGACAGATGGAATTGATGCCCAAGCTCGGGTTTTGGTCACTGTTGAAAACAGAGATACAGAAACCATCTTTAATGCAGCAGGGCTTGATTTCGATGTACTGAAAGCATCTGCTATTGCCTACATCAATGCTAATACCTTTGTTCAAAAAGAGAATGCTGGTGATATGGGACGCAGCGTTTCTTACCGCGATATGCCTAGTGTGTAAAGGAGAATGCTATGACAAAGAAAATAGTAGTTCTGGCAGGGGATGGAATCGGCCCAGAAATCATGGATGCTGGGTTAGAGGTTCTGGAAGCTATAGCTAAAAAAACAGGCTTTGACTATGAAATAGACAAACGACCTTTTGGAGGTGCAGGAATTGATGCAGCAGGCCATCCTTTACCTAGTGAAACCCTCAAAGCATGTAGAGAAGCAGATGCCATTCTCCTAGCGGCTATCGGTAGTCCTCAGTATGATGGAGTAGAGGTCCGGCCCGAACAAGGCTTGCTGGCTCTCCGTAAGGAACTAAATCTCTATGCTAATATTCGCCCTGTTAAGATTTTTGAGAGTCTCAAGCATTTGTCACCACTAAAACCAGAACGAATTGCTGGTGTAGACTTTGTTGTGGTACGGGAGTTGACAGGTGGGATTTATTTTGGGGATCATATTCTTGAAGAAAGAAAAGCGCGTGATATCAACGACTATAGCTATGAGGAAGTGGAGCGGATTATTCGCAAAGCCTTTGAAATCGCAAGAAGTCGGAGAAAAATCCTTACCAGTATTGATAAGCAAAATGTGTTGGCAACATCAAAACTCTGGAGGAAAGTAGCTGAGGAAGTCGCGCAGGATTTCCCAGATGTAAGCTTGGAGCACCAGCTGGTGGACTCAGCTGCCATGCTTATGATTACCAATCCTGCTAAGTTTGATGTCATCGTGACGGAGAATCTTTTCGGAGATATCTTATCTGATGAATCAAGCGTTCTATCTGGCACACTTGGAGTTATGCCATCAGCCAGTCATTCTGAAAATGGACCAAGCCTTTATGAACCCATTCACGGTTCAGCGCCTGATATTGCAGGTCAAGGAATTGCCAATCCTATTTCCATGATTTTATCAGTGGCCATGATGTTGAGAGATAGTTTTGGTCGTTATGAGGATGCAGAGTGTATCGAGCATGCTGTTGAGGCAAGTTTGGCATCTGGAATTTTAACGAGAGATTTAGGAGGACAGGCTTCAACAAAGGAAATGACGGAAGCTATTATTGCAAGGTTATGAAGTTAGACGAAAAAATTACTCTAGTCCTTTTGATTTGGAATGTCATGATTTTCTTGATTTATGGCATTGACAAATCCAAGGCAAGGAGAAAAGCTTGGCGCATCCCTGAGAAAATCTTACTCATTTTAGCATTTACTTGTGGTGGTTTTGGAGCTTGGTTAGCAGGAATTACTTTTCACCACAAGACTCGAAAATGGTACTTTAAAACGGTTTGGTTTCTTGGGATGGTGTCCACACTAGTAGCCTTATATTTTATTTGGAGGTAATGGATGGCAGGAAAATCGATTTTTGATAAATTATGGGACCGTCATGTCATCACAGGAGAAGAGGGGCAGCCCCAACTCATGTATGTGGACCAGCATTATATTCATGAAGTGACCAGTCCTCAGGCTTTTCAAGGATTGCGAAATGCAGGTCGTAGATTGAGACGACCAGACTTGACATTTGGAACCTTTGACCACAATGTCCCGACGGTCAATATCTACGATATTCGAGATGTGATTTCTAAGGCTCAAATTGATAAGCTGGCTGAAAATGTTGAGGAGTTTGGGATTGAACATGCGGCTCACGGTTCTGAAAAACAGGGAATCGTGCACATGGTTGGTCCAGAAACAGGACGGACTCAACCAGGAAAATTCATCGTCTGTGGAGACAGCCATACGGCGACCCACGGAGCTTTCGGAGCAATCGCCTTTGGAATTGGGACCAGTGAAGTTGAGCATGTTTTTGCTACCCAAACCCTCTGGCAAGTCAAACCCAAGAAAATGTTGGTAGAATTCACTGGTGTTCCTCAAAAGGGAGTTTATTCCAAGGATTATATTCTCGCCTTGATTGCCAAGTACGGTGTTGCTTGCGGTGTTGGCTATGTGGTGGAATATCGGGGACAAGCTATTGATGCACTGAGCATGGAAGAGCGCATGACCATCTGCAATATGTCCATCGAGTTTGGCTCTAAGATGGGGATTATGAATCCGGATCAGAGCACCTATGACTATCTCAAGGGACGGGAATGTGTTCCAGGGGATTTTGAAGAGGCTGTGGCGGATTGGAAAACAATTGTCAGCGATGATGATGCCGTTTACGATAAGATTATCCGGATGGATGTCTCTGACCTAGCTCCCATGGTAACCTGGGGAACCAACCCTGCTATGGGCGTTGACTTTGACAGTAGCTTCCCAGAAATTAAGGATATGAATGATGAGCGAGCCTACAATTATATGGATTTGGAACCAGGTCAAAAGCCAGCAGATATTGAATTAGGCTATATCTTTATTGGCTCATGTACCAATGCTCGACTCAGCGACCTACAACTGGCTGCTCGGTTTGTCAAAGGGAAGAAAATTGCTCCCAACTTAACGGCTATTGTAGTCCCAGGCTCTCGTCCTGTCAAACGAGCTGCTGAGAAGTTGGGCTTGGATAAGGTTTTCTTAGATGCTGGCTTTGAGTGGCGAGACCCAGGTTGCTCTATGTGCCTGGGGATGAATCCGGACAAGGTTCCTGATGGGGTTCACTGTGCCTCAACCAGTAACCGCAACTTTGAAGACAGACAAGGATTTGGTGCTAAAACCCATCTCTGCAGTCCAGCTATGGCAGCTGCGGCAGCTATTGCAGGGCGTTTCGTAGATGTTCGGCAAATGCCAGAGGCCCAGTAAGGAGAGGATATGGAGAAATTTACAGTTTATACGGGAACGACCGTTCCTCTTATGAATGATAATATCGACACCGACCAAATACTCCCCAAGCAGTTTCTCAAGTTAATTGATAAAAAAGGCTTTGGCAAGTACCTCATGTATGCTTGGCGTTATCTGGACGATAACTACACTGAGGACCCAGACTTTGTCTTTAACCGACCTGAATATCGTAAAGCTAGTATTCTCATCTCGGGGGATAACTTTGGTGCGGGGTCTTCGAGGGAACACGCAGCTTGGGCTCTAGCCGACTATGGTTTTAAGGTCGTGATTGCAGGATCTTTTGGGGACATTCATTACAATAATGAACTCAATAATGGCATGTTGCCCATTGTTCAGCCTAGGGAGGTTCGAGAGAAACTAGCCCAGCTTAAACCAACCGATCAGGTAACTGTGGACTTGGAACAACAAAAAATCATCTCACCAGTTGGAGAATTCACTTTTGAAATTGATAGCGAATGGAAACACAAACTCTTAAATGGTTTGGATGATATCGGTATTACTTTGCAGTATGAAGATTTGATTGCTGCCTATGAAAAACAACGACCGGCCTACTGGCAGGAATAGAAGAAAAATAGAAAAGGAAATATAGAACTATGACAAAACACATTCAATGGAACGGAACACTTTCACAAGAAGGCTATGACATTTTAAAAGGTGAGGGCGGATGTATCGTTTGCCCTACAAAAGTTGGTTACATTATCATGACTAGCGATAAAGCAGGACTTGAACGCAAGTTTGAAGCTAAAGAACGTAACCGTAACAAACCAGGTGTTGTACTTTGTGGTAGCATGGACGAGCTACGCGCTTTAGCACAACTCAACCCAGAAATTGAAGCCTTCTACCAAAAACATTGGGACGAAGACATTCTTCTAGGTTGTATCCTTCCATGGAAACCAGAAGCTTTTGAAAAACTTAAAGCATACGGTGATGGTCGTGAAGAACTCATGACAGACGTTCGTGGTACTAGCTGTTTTGTCATCAAGTTTGGTAAAGCTGGTGAACAGTTGGCTGCCAAACTTTGGGAAGAAGGCAAGATGGTTTATGCCTCATCAGCTAACCCATCTGGAAAAGGAAACCGTGGTAAGGTAGAAGGTATCGGAGAACGTATCGAAGGAGCAGTAGATCTTGTTATTGAAGCAGACGACTATGTGGCATCTATCCAGCCTGACAAAACCATTGAAACTCGCTACGAGCAAGGCGTGATGGTCTCTATGGTCGATAAAGACGGCAAACTCATCCCAGAACAAGGAGGAGCACGCTCAACTTCACCAGCTCCAGTTGTGATTCGCAAAGGACTTGACATTGATAAAATCATGATGCACTTGTCAGATACCTTTAACTCATGGGACTACCGCCAAGGTGAGTATTATTAGAATGTAGAAGAAGTGGGGAGAAAATAATCTCTCCTCTTTCTTTTGTTTTTAACACAAGTAAAAACCGAACAATATATTTTAATTTATTAAATTATTTGACAAAAACTGTACTTTGGTTTATAATAAATTAAGGAAACGTCGGAAAAGGCGTAGTGATGCGAGAGCATAGGTAGGTCATTACAAAAGAAACGAGACATCGATATGTTAAATGAATTTCCAATTTTTGATTACGAAGATATTCAATTGATTCCAAATAAATGTGTCATTAAAAGCCGTGCAGAAGCGGATACAAGTGTCACTCTAGGAAATCACATCTTTAAACTACCTGTTGTGCCAGCTAATATGCAGACGATTTTGGATGAAAATGTAGCAGAGCAACTAGCTAAAGGTGGTTACTTCTACATTATGCACCGTTTTGATGAGGCAGGACGCATTCCTTTTATTAAACGCATGCACGATCAAGGGCTCATTGCTTCTATATCTGTCGGTGTTAAAGACTATGAGTATGATTTTGTTAGCCAGCTCAAGGCTGACGCTCCGGAATATATCACGATTGACATTGCTCATGGTCATGCGGATAGCGTGATTTCTATGATTAAACATATTAAGAAAGAATTGCCAGATACTTTTGTTATTGCTGGAAATGTAGGAACACCAGAAGCGGTGCGTGAATTGGAAAATGCTGGTGCGGATGCTACTAAGGTTGGTATCGGTCCTGGTAAGGTTTGTATCACCAAGGTTAAGACTGGTTTTGGTACAGGTGGTTGGCAGTTGGCTGCTCTACGCTGGTGTGCTAAGGCTGCTCGTAAACCGATTATCGCTGATGGAGGAATTCGTACTCACGGCGATATTGCCAAGTCTATCCGTTTCGGTGCCAGCATGGTCATGATTGGTTCCCTCTTTGCAGGACACATCGAAAGTCCAGGGAAAACGATTGAAGTCGATGGTGAACAGTTCAAAGAATATTACGGTTCAGCCTCGCAATATCAAAAAGGTGCTTACAAAAATGTGGAAGGCAAACGTATCTTGCTTCCTGCAAAAGGCCATCTACAAGACACTTTAACTGAGATGGAACAAGACCTTCAAAGTGCTATCTCCTATGCAGGTGGACGTCAGGTTGCTGACCTTAAACACGTTGATTATGTTATCGTGAAAAACTCTATCTGGAATGGGGATGCTTCCCACTAAGACGGGCTATATGGCCAGAAAAAAACTTGTTATTAGAGCAAATTTCTGTTATAATAAAACAAGTTTCCACCCTTAGTGTAATGGATATCACGTAAGATTCCGGTTCTTGAGATGGGGGTTCGATTCCCTCAGGGTGGATGTAAACATTCTAAAAAAGCCTTTAATAGGGCTTTTTTCTTTATCTTTCCCCAAGTTTAACCCAAAAACTGAAAATCTCATTTTAAAGAATGCTCAAATGCTTTCCAGTCCCATTTTAAAGTGACTCAGGGGGCTTTTTTTGATATAATAAAAAGGACTGTTATCAGTTAGAAAGAGGTTGGTATGAAAGAATTACAAACTGTACTTAAAAACCATTTTGCAATCGAATTTGCAGACAAAAATTTACTGGAAACTGCCTTTACTCATACGAGTTATGCCAATGAGCACCGCCTCTTAAAAATTTCACACAATGAACGCTTGGAATTTTTAGGAGACGCTGTTCTACAGTTATTGATTTCAGAATATCTGTATAAAAAATATCCTAAAAAACCTGAGGGTGACTTGTCTAAACTCCGTGCCATGATTGTCCGTGAGGAGAGTTTGGCTGGTTTTGCGCGTGATTGCCAGTTTGATCAGTTTATCAAACTTGGTAAAGGGGAAGAAAAATCTGGTGGACGCAATCGTGATACCATTCTTGGTGATGCCTTTGAAGCCTTTCTTGGTGCCCTCCTTTTGGACAAGGATGTGGCCAAGGTCAAGGAATTTATCTATCAAGTCATGATTCCTAAGGTTGAAGCAGGCGAGTTTGAGATGATTACAGACTACAAAACCCATCTCCAAGAGTTACTTCAGGTCAATGGAGATGTGGCTATTCGTTATCAGGTGATTTCTGAAACGGGTCCTGCTCACGATAAGGTCTTTGATGTAGAAGTTCTGGTTGAAGGCAAGAGCATTGGTCAAGGTCAAGGTCGTTCGAAAAAATTGGCAGAGCAGGAAGCTGCTAAAAATGCCGTTGAGAAAGGGCTGGATTCATGTATTTAAAGGAAATCGAAATTCAGGGATTCAAGTCTTTTGCTGACAAGACTAAAGTCGTCTTTGACCAAGGGGTTACGGCAGTTGTGGGTCCAAATGGATCAGGAAAGTCGAATATTACAGAAAGTCTGCGTTGGGCCTTGGGGGAGTCTAGTGTCAAGAGTCTCCGTGGTGGCAAGATGCCAGATGTCATCTTTGCTGGAACAGAAAGTCGCAAACCGCTCAATTATGCTTCTGTAGTTGTGACTTTGGATAATAATGACGGATTTATCAAGGATGCAGGCCAAGAAATCAGGGTAGAACGCCATATCTATCGTAGTGGAGATAGCGAATACAAGATTGACGGCAAGAAAGTCCGTCTGCGTGATATTCATGATCTTTTCTTGGATACAGGTTTGGGACGAGATTCTTTTTCTATCATTTCCCAAGGGAAGGTTGAGGAGATTTTCAACTCCAAGCCTGAAGAACGCAGAGCTATTTTTGAAGAAGCTGCAGGAGTTTTAAAATACAAGACTCGTCGAAAAGAAACTGAGAGTAAACTACAACAAACTCAGGATAATTTAGACCGCTTAGAGGACATTATCTACGAGTTGGATAATCAAATCAAGCCTCTTGAGAAGCAAGCTGAAAATGCTCGTAAGTTTCTGGATTTGGAAGGTCAACGTAAGGCTATTTACTTGGATGTTTTAGTTGCTCAAATCAAGGAAAATAAGGCTGAACTAGAGTTGACAGAAGAAGAGTTGGCTCAGGTTCAAGAACTCTTGACTAGCTACTACCAAAAGCGTGAAAAATTAGAAGAAGAAAATCAAACTCTTAAAAAGCAACGCCAAGATTTACAGGCTGAAATGGCCAAAGACCAAGTCAGTTTGATGGATTTGACCAGTCTGATTAGTGATTTAGAGAGAAAATTAGCCCTATCGAAACTGGAATCTGAGCAAGTAGCTCTGAATCAACAGGAAGCACAAGCTCGTTTGGCTGCTTTGGAGGATAAGAGAAATTCACTCAGCAAAGAAAAATCTGATAAGGAAAGCTCTTTAGCTCTCTTAGAAGAAAATCTAGTCCAAAATAATCAAAAACTTAATCGTTTAGAAGCTGAGTTGCTGGCTTTTTCAGATGATCCTGATCAGATGATTGAGCTATTACGTGAACGCTTTGTGGCGCTTTTACAAGAAGAAGCGGATGTCTCAAACCAGTTGACCCGTATCGAAAACGAGTTGGAAAATAGCCGTCAGCTTACTCAAAAACAAGCAGATCAACTAGAAAAGCTGAAAGAACAGCTGGCATCAGCTAAAGAGAAGGCTAGTCAGCAAGAGGCTGAGCTTGAAACTGCCAAGGAGCAGGTTCAAAAATTATTAGCAGACTATCAAGTCTGTGCTAAGGAACAAGAGGAGCAGAAATCTTCCTATCAAGCTCAACAAAGTCAACTCTTTGACCGTCTGGACAGTCTTAAAAACAAGCAGGCCAGAGCTCAAAGTTTGGAAAATATCCTGAGAAATCATAGTAACTTTTATGCAGGTGTTAAGAGTATTCTCCAAGAAAAAGCCCGCCTTGGTGGGATTATTGGTGCAGTCAGTGAGCACCTGACCTTTGATGTGCATTATCAAACTGCCCTGGAGATTGCCTTAGGGGCAAGTAGCCAACATATTATCGTAGAAGATGAACATGCGGCGACTAAGGCTATTGATTTCCTCAAACGCAACAGAGCCGGTCGTGCAACCTTTCTTCCTTTGACAACGATCAAGGCGCGTACGATTTCTAGTCAGAACCAAGATGCTATCGCTGCAAGTCCAGGTTTCCTTGGTATGGCAGATGAGCTGGTTACTTTCGATAATAGGTTAGAAGCTATTTTCAAGAATTTGCTAGCTACGACAGCTATCTTTGATACCGTAGAACATGCGCGTGCAGCCGCGCACCAAGTTCGTTATCAGGTTCGTATGGTCACTTTGGATGGCACAGAGTTGCGTACAGGAGGTTCCTATGCGGGTGGTGCCAATCGCCAAAATAACAGTATTTTTATCAAGCCAGAGCTGGAACAATTGCAAAAAGAAATTACTGAAGAAGAAGCAAGCTTACGTTCAGAAGAGTTGAGTTTGAAGACCTTGCAAGATGAGATGGCTAGATTGACAGAAAGATTAGAGGCCATCAAATCTCAGGGGGAGCAGGCTCGTATTCAGGAGCAGGGCTTGTCCCTCGCTTATCAGCAGACTTGTCAACAAGTCGAAGAATTAGAAACTCTTTGGAAACTTCAAGAAGAGGAATTAAATCGTCTTACCGAGGGTGATTGGCAAGCAGATAAGGAAAAATGCCAAGAGCGCCTTGCTACAATCGCAAGTGACAAGCAAAATCTGGAAGCTGAGATTGAAGAGATTAAGTCCAACAAAAACGCCATCCAAGAACGTTATCAAAACTTGCAGGAAGAGGTAGCGCAAGCTCGCTTGCTTAAGACTGAACTGCAAGGACAAAAGCGTTATGAAGTAGCTGATATTGAGCGTTTAGGCAAGGAATTGGATAATCTGAATATCGAGCAAGAGGAAATCCAGCGCCTTCTTCAAGAAAAGGTTGACAATCTTGAGAAAGTTGATACAGAATTGCTCAGTCAACAGGCCGAAGAAGCCAAAAATCAGAAACTAAACCTCCAACAAGGATTGATTCGCAAGCAGTTTGAGTTGGATGATATTGAAGGTCAATTGGATGATATTGCTAGTCATTTGGATCAGGCTCGCCAGCAGAATGAAGAGTGGATTCGCAAGCAAACACGTGCTGAAGCTAAGAAAGAAAAGGTCAGCGAGCGCTTGCGCCATTTACAAAGTCAATTAACAGACCAGTATCAGATTAGCTATACAGAAGCTATTGAAAAGGCACATGAACTTGAAAACCTCAATTTGGCAGAGCAAGAGGTTAAAGACTTAGAGAAGGCTATTCGCTCACTAGGTCCTGTTAACTTGGAAGCTATTGACCAGTACGAAGAAGTTCACAATCGTCTGGATTTCCTAAATAGCCAACGTGATGACATTTTATCAGCGAAAAACTTGCTGCTTGAAACCATTACAGAGATGAATGATGAGGTCAAGGAACGCTTTAAATCAACCTTTGAAGCTATTCGTGAGTCCTTTAAAGTGACCTTCAAGCAGATGTTTGGTGGAGGTCAGGCGGACCTCATTTTGACTGAGGGAGACTTGCTGACAGCTGGGGTTGAGATTTCTGTTCAACCACCAGGTAAGAAAATCCAATCACTCAACCTCATGAGTGGTGGTGAAAAAGCTCTATCGGCTCTTGCTTTGCTTTTCTCCATTATCCGTGTCAAGACTATTCCGTTTGTCATCTTGGATGAGGTAGAGGCTGCGCTTGACGAAGCCAATGTTAAACGTTTTGGGGATTACCTCAACCGCTTTGACAAGGACAGCCAGTTTATCGTCGTAACCCACCGTAAGGGAACCATGGCAGCGGCTGATTCCATCTATGGAGTGACTATGCAAGAATCAGGTGTCTCAAAAATTGTTTCGGTGAAGTTAAAAGATTTGGAAGAAACAGTAGACTAGTTACCAAACGATAGCATCTCTTAGGGGATGCTATTTTTTTAAATTAACATCTTGAATGATTTTTTAAGGTCAGTTCAGGGGCAAAAAACGACATTTGGGCTTTCCTTTTAGCGAAAAGGCTTTCTCTATGATATAATAGTTTCATGATTACAACAGTACCTATAAAAAATGAAAAAGATATCGCAGTACCTGATAAAACAGTTCTTGTATTAGGCTATTTTGATGGTATTCATAAGGGACATCAGAAGCTTTTTGAAGTAGCTAGCAAGGCTTCGATGAAAGATTATCTTCCAGTTGTCGTGATGACCTTTACAGAGTCCCCTAAGCTTGCATTACAGCCTTATAAGCCAGAATTAATGCTTCATATTGTCAGCCATGAAGAACGAGAACATAAGATGAAGTGGCATGGAGTAGAGGCTCTTTTCTTACTTGACTTTAGTAGTAAATTTGCTAGTTTAACGGGTCAAGAGTTCTTTGATACCTATGTTAGAGCATTAAAACCAGCGATTATTGTAGCAGGATTTGATTACACGTTTGGTTCTGATAAGAAAACTGCAGATGATTTGAAAGACTATTTTGATGGAGAAATCATCATTGTTCCGCCCGTTGAGGATGAAAAGGGGAAAATTAGTTCTACTCGTATTCGTCAAGCTATTCTTGATGGAGATGTCAGAGAAGCTGGTCATTTACTTGGCACTCCTCTACCATCACGTGGAATGGTTGTTCATGGCAATGCTCGTGGACGGACTATTGGTTATCCAACAGCAAACTTAGTTTTACGAGACCGAACCTATATGCCAGCAGATGGTGTTTACGTAGTCGATATTGAAGTGCAGCGTAAAAGATATCGTGGAATGGCGAGTGTCGGGAAAAATGTTACTTTTGATGGAGAAGAGCCACGTTTTGAAGTTAATATTTTTGATTTTTCAGACGACATTTACGGTGAAACAGTTATTGTCTACTGGTTAGACCGTGTCCGTGAAATGGTCAAATTTGATTCCGTTGAAGAACTGGTAGACCAACTCCAGAAGGATGAAGAAATTGCTCGGAATTGGAAGGATGGAGAGTAGAATTTTTAAAAAGTGAACCATATTTTGTGTTTGCTTTTTTTATTTTTGGAAGAAATTCTTATAGATATAAACCTAATTGAAGCTTTGTTCGAAATCTGTTAAAATAGGGATATTAATAACTTTAAAAAATAAAGAAAAGAGATTATATGATTACAGGTGAATTAAAAAATAAAATTGATCAGTTGTGGGAAATGCTTTGGACTGAAGGTAACGCAAATCCTCTAACAAATATTGAACAATTGACTTATCTTCTGTTTATGAAGGATTTGGATAGTGTTGAACTTGGACGCGAAAGCGATGCTGAGTTTCTAGGGATTCCTTATGAGGGAATTTTTCCAAAAGACAAACCTGAATACCGTTGGTCGACCTTTAAAAACATTGGAGATGCTCAGGAAGTCTATCGTTTAATGACTCAGGAGATTTTTCCATTTATTAAAAATCTTAAGGGAGATACTGACGATACAGCTTTTTCACGTTATATGCGTGAAGCTATCTTTCAAATAAATAAACCTGCTACACTACAAAAGGTGATTTCTATATTAGATGAATTTCCAACTAGAGGTTCAGATTTAAACTTTGATAGTGACACACAGGGGATTAATGATATTGGCGATATCTATGAATATCTGCTATCAAAATTGTCAACCGCTGGTAAAAATGGACAATTTCGTACACCTCGGCACATCATCGATATGATGGTTGAGTTGATGCAACCAACTATCAAAGATATCATCTCAGATCCTGCTATGGGGTCTGCTGGTTTCTTAGTCTCTGCTAGCCGTTACTTAAAGCATAAGAGAGATGAATGGGAAACCAATCCAGATAATATCAACCATTTTCATAACAATATGTTTCATGGAAATGATACGGATACAACTATGCTTAGACTTGGTGCAATGAACATGATGCTGCATGGAGTGGAAAATCCACAAATTAGTTATCTCGACTCACTATCTCAAGATAATGAAGAAGCAGATAAATACACTTTGGTTTTAGCAAATCCTCCATTTAAAGGGTCACTTGATTACGATTCAACTTCAAATGATCTCCTTGCTACTGTAAAAACAAAAAAGACAGAATTGCTTTTCCTTGCCCTTTTCTTGCGTACCTTGAAACCAGGGGGACGTGCAGCGGTTATTGTACCTGACGGTGTCCTCTTCGGTTCTTCTAAAGCCCATAAAGGAATTCGTGAGGAAATTGTTGAGAATCATAAGTTAGATGCAGTAATCTCAATGCCAAGTGGTGTTTTCAAGCCTTATGCAGGGGTTTCAACTGCTATCCTAATCTTCACTAAGACTGGAAATGGTGGGACGGATAAGGTTTGGTTTTACGATATGAAAGCAGACGGTCTGAGTTTAGATGATAAACGTCAGCCTATCAGCGATAATGATATCCCAGATATTATTCAACGTTTCCATCAACTTGAAAAAGAAGCAGAACGTCAGAGAACGGACCAGTCTTTCTTTGTTCCAGTAGATGAGATAAAGGATAATGATTATGATTTATCTATCAATAAATACAAAGAAATCGAGTATGAAAAAGTTGAGTATGAACCAACAGAAGTCATTTTAAAGAAAATCAATGATCTAGAAAAAGAAATTCAAGCTGGCTTAGCAGAGTTAGAAGAATTACTCAAGTAGGGAGATGAATATATGAAAAAAGTGAAGTTGGGGGAAGTGGTAACTCTCAAAAAAGGTAAGAAAGCCACTATACTTAATGAACAAACGATTCTAAGTCAACGTTATATTCAAATAGATGATTTGAGAAATGACAATAATCTAAAATTTACTGAAAGTTTAAATATGACTGAAGCATTTCTAGATGATGTTCTGATAGCTTGGGATGGTGCTAATGCAGGAACAATTGGTTATGGACTATCGGGAGCTGTCGGTAGTACTATTATGGTCTTAAAAAAGAATGAACAATACAAAGACGAGATTATATCAGAATATTTGGGAGTTTTTTTGGAAAGTAAATCGCAGTATTTACGGTATCATTCAACAGGTGCAACAATTCCACATTTAAATAAAAATATATTACTTGATCTAAAATTAGAATTATTACGTATCGAAGAACAAGAGAACATTATCTGTATTCTTAATATAATTAAAAAACTTATTACTAAAAGAAAATGTCAATTAGAAGAGCTAAACTTGCTCGTCAAATCCCGATATTTCGAGGAGGTGGTTGCATGAAAAAAGTGAAATTGGGTGAAATTTGTGAAGTACAAGCAGGAGGAACTCCTTCAAGAAATAAGAAAGAATTTTGGGTTCAAGGTAATATACCTTGGGTAAAAATAAAAGATATAAACTCAAAATACATTTCTAAAGTTGAAGAACATATTACAGAATTAGGGTTGCAGTTTTCCTCCGCAAAATTATTTTCAAGAGGTACGATACTGTATACTATTTTTGCTACTATTGGTGAGGTAGCTATATTAGATATTGATGCTGCAACAAATCAGGCTATAGCAGGTTTACATTTAAAATCTGAAAAAGTATTAAAAGAATATCTTTATTTTTTCCTTCTTTCTATTAAAAATAGAGTAAAAAATGATAGTAGAGGTGTGGCTCAGAATAATATTAATTTAACTTACTTAAAAAATATAGAGGTCCCTATTGTTGAAAATAGCATTCAGCAAGAAATTTGTAATAATTTAACTAAAATAAATCAAATAATTACTCTACGTAATCAGCAACTCATAGAACTCTCAAACCTTGTAAAATCCCGATTTAACGAGATGTTTGGGGATATATTTGATACAACATTTCCAATATACCGTTTAGAAGAATTGTGTGAATTTATAAAGGATGGTACACATCAAACTCCACAATATACAGATGATAGAACGAATGGGTTTAAATTTTTATCATCTAAAGATGTTACATCTGGTAAAATTTCTTGGGAAAATATAAAGTATATTACCGAATCTTTACATAATGAGTTATATTCAAAAATATCGCCGCGAAGAAATGATATTCTACTTGCTAAAAATGGAACTACAGGAATAGCAGCACTAGTGGATTGTGATGAGATTTTTGATATTTATGTTAGTTTAGCTATTTTGCGATTTTACGATGGAAATAATCCTACTTATCTTTTATATGCAATTAATTCAGACGCTACAAAATGGCAATTTGAATCAAAGCTAAAAGGAGTTGGTGTACCTAATTTACACTTAAGAGAAATTAGGAAGACAAAAATCCCCCTCCCCCCTCTTTCTCTCCAAAATGAATTCGCGGACTTTGTGGCTCAGGTCGACAAATCACAATTGGCAATTCAAAAATCACTAGAAGAACTTGAAACTTTGAAGAAATCTCTTATGCAGGAGTATTTTGGCTGATATTCTGTCATTGTAATTACGGTAATTATTTGTTATAATACTTCAAAGGAGGAAATCAGATGGTCGTAAAAACAAGAAAACAAGGAAATTCAATCACCATTACCATTCCAAGTGAATTTAATATTCCAAGTGGTGTTAAATACGAAGCGAAATTGTTACCAAGTGGTGAAATTATCTTTACTCCCGAAGAGTCTGGACATCAGATTTCTTATGTTTCTGATGATGACTTTGACTTGAAACTGGATACAATTTTTGATGAATATGATGAAGTTTTCAAAGCTTTGGTGGAAAAATGACAGTCTATCTAACAGAAAAGCAAATTGAAAAAATCAATGCTTTAGCAATTCAACGATATTCTCCAAATGAGCAAGTTCAAACAGTTAGTCCTTCAGCATTAAATATGATTGTGAACTTACCAGAACAATTTGTTTTTGGTAAACCTCTTTATCCAACAATTTTTGATAAAGCAACGATACTATTTGTCCAATTGATAAAGAAGCATGTTTTTGCTAATGCTAATAAACGAACTGCCTTCTTCGTTTTGGTCAAATTTCTACAATTAAATGGCTATCTTTTTTCTGTAACTGTTGAAGAAGCGGTTGATATGTGTGTGACTATAGCGGTAGAAGCTTTAACTGATGAAAAAATGATAAGCTACTCTAAATGGGTTTCTCAGCATTCTGTCAGAGGAAAGGTCGAAAAGTAAGCTAGTTTGTTAGATTTGAATGAGTATTAGAAAATAAATGAACAGACAATATTAGAATTCTGAAATGCAGAAACTGATATTGTCTCTTTTTATTGATGAGTAATAATGAAAGTGAGAATTTATGGAATCAAAAGTTACAATTATCATACAAGAAATGTTACCACTTTTAAACAATGAACAATTACTAGCATTGCGAGAAAGTTTAGAACGACATCTAGTGGATGGAAAAAAGAAGCAAAAGCATTCGAATAATAATCTGTTGCAACTATTCATAACTGCTAAGCAGGTGGAGGGCTGTAGCGTAAAAACAATACGTTATTATCAGAGAACAATTGAAAATTTGTTTCATCATATTAAGGAGTCTGTGACACAACTGACAACAGATGATTTGAGAAGTTATCTAGCAAATTATCAGTCTGAAAAGGATTGTAGTAAGGCGAATTTGGACAATATTCGGCGTATATTGTCCTCTTTTTTTGCTTGGCTTGAGCAAGAGGAATACATTATCAAGAACCCTATTCGAAGGATTAAAAAAATTAAGACAGAACAAACTGTGAAAGAAACTTATACGGATGAACATCTGGAAATTATGAGGGATAACTGTGAAAATTTAAGAGATTTGGCAATGATTGACTTACTAGCTTCAACAGGAATGCGCGTGGGTGAACTTGTACAACTGAATCGCTCAGATATTGATTTTGAAAACAGAGAGTGTGTTGTTTTTGGAAAAGGGAAAAAGGAGAGACCAGTGTATTTTGATGCTCGTACAAAAATTCATTTAAGAAACTATCTCAATAATAGAAAAGATAGTCATCCTGCTCTTTTTGTAACTCTAGTCGGAAAAGCCCAGAGACTTGGGATTGCCGGTGTCGAGATTCGATTGAGAAAGTTAGGACAAAAACTTGGAATACAAAAGGTCCACCCTCATAAATTTAGAAGAACACTAGCAACAAAGGCAATTGATAAGGGAATGCCTATCGAACAAGTCCAAAAACTGCTAGGTCACAGCAAAATTGACACAACCTTAGCCTATGCTATGGTCAACCAAAGTAATGTCAAACATTCCCATCAGAAATTCATCTCTTAAATGCAAATCCCGATATTTCGAGGAGGTGGTTGCGTGAAGAAAGTGAAGTTGGATAAACTTGGAAAAATTATTACAGGAAATACACCTAGTAAAAAAATATTAGAATTTTATGATAGCAATGATATCCCTTTTATAAAACCAGATGACTTTAAAACTATAGATGAAATTTCGTCATCAAAAGGGAATAAAAATTATATATCTGAGAATGCACGAAACAATGCAAGAATAGTCCCTCAAAATTCGGTATTAGTAACTTGTATAGGTGTAATTGGAAAAGTTATGATTTCTGAATCTGAATTATCATTTAATCAACAAATTAATGCAATTGTTCCGAATGAATTAATTTTATCTAAATATTTAGCATATTTATTGCTATACAATAAATCTAAATTAGATTTTATTTCCAATGCGCCCGTTGTA
This sequence comes from Streptococcus mitis, assembly GCF_002096895.1. GTDB lineage: Bacteria > Bacillota > Bacilli > Lactobacillales > Streptococcaceae > Streptococcus > Streptococcus mitis_AH. The sequence goes on from NZ_NCVI01000018.1 coordinate 213,425, forward strand.
CCAATCATCAATAAAACTCAATTTTCGGAGTTTGAAGTTACGTTTCATGAAAATATTGATGTTCAAGAAATGATTATACAAAAGTTAGAGAATTTAGATAATCAGATTTTAAAAAGAAGGCATCAATCTAAATTACTCTCAAACCTTGTAAAATCCCGATTTAACGAGATGTTTGGTGATGTTATTCTTAATGACAAAGAATGGAAAATTAGCAAATGGAACGAGATTCTTACTATAAGAAATGGTAAAAATCAAAAGAATGTTGAAGATAAAAACGGACAATTCCCTATTTATGGAAGTGGCGGAATTATAGGATATGCTAAAGATTGGATTGTGAAAAAAAATTCGGTAATTATTGGACGTAAAGGAAATATAAATAAACCGATTTTAGTAAGAGAAAACTTTTGGAATGTAGATACAGCGTTTGGTTTAGAACCTACTTTAGAAAAAATAAACTCAGAATATTTATTTTATTTCTGTCAATTATACAATTTTGAAAAGTTAAATAAAGCTGTAACGATACCTAGCTTAACCAAATCAGATTTATTAGATATTTCCCTCCCCCTCCCCCCTCTCACTCTCCAAAACGAATTCGCAGACTTTGTGGCTCAGGTCGACAAATCACAATTTGCTTGTCAGATAGTTATAAAACTGTGGAGAAATAGCTTGAAATCTAGTATAATATAGCTATCTATTTATTCAAAGTGAGAGAAGAATGGGAAATTTTGATTTTCTTTTAAATAACGAAGAGTATAAATCTTTTTCAAAGCCCTGTATAGAAGCTGAAAGTATGATTGCGACATCCACTGTAGCGACAGCTTTCATGGCTCGCCGTGCCTTGGAGCAGGCTGTTCATTGGATTTATAGTCATGATTCCTATTTAGAAGCCCCTTATCGTGCTACCTTATCTTCATTAGTGTGGGATGATGACTTTAGAGAAATCGTAGATTCAGAACTTCATAGTCAAATGGTTCTCTTGATACGTTGGGGTAATCATGCTGCTCATGGCGGCGAGATTAAGGAACGAGAAGCTATTTTGGCTTTGCATCATTTGTATCAGTTTGTTAATTTTATTGATTACTGCTACAGTAACGAGTTTGTGGAACGTTTTTTTGACGAGAAGTTATTGCCAATTTCAGAGAGTGTCAAGAAAAGAGAAACACCACAAGCCATGGTGGAACTGCAAGACAGTTTACCTGTTATGCCTGACTTTCATGAACAAATGGCTGTACAGTCCTTGGAAGTTCAAGAAAATTATACAGAAAAACGTGAAACTGCTGCTCAACGGCAAGAGGTTTCTTTTCATATCGATCAGTTATCTGAGGATGAGACGAGAAAACTCTTTATTGACATTGATTTACGCTTAGCAGGCTGGACATTTGAAGAAAATTGTCGAGTTGAAGTCGCTGTTAATGGACTGAAACACGGATCGGGAACAGGTTATTGTGATTATGTACTTTATGGTAAAAATGGAAAGATCTTAGCAATTATTGAAGCCAAAAAGGCTGCAGTTAATCCAGAAGTCGGTGAAGTACAAGTTAAGGAATATGCTAATGCGCTAGAGGAAAAAATAGGTTATCAACCGATTTGTTTTATTACAAATGGCCTCAAGCACTACATTCTTGATGGTGTAAATCGTCGCCAGGTCGCAGGATTCTATTCTCAAGAAGAATTGCAATTATTGATGGACAGACGACATTTGCAAAAACCACTTGAGGATATTTCTAGTAAAATCAGAGACGATATCTCTGGACGATATTACCAGAAACATGCGATTGCAAGTGTTTGTGAGGCTTTTTCTAACAATCGAAGGCAAGCTCTTTTGGTAATGGCAACTGGTTCTGGGAAAACTCGAACAGCAGTCTCTCTTGTTGATATCCTATCACGTCACAATTGGGTCAAAAATGTTCTCTTTCTAGCTGACCGAACATCTCTTGTAAAACAAGCCTATGATTCATTTAGGAAACTACTTCCAGATCTTTCGGTTTGTAACTTTTTAGAGGATAAAGCTGGAGCACGATTAAGTCGTATGGTGTTTTCTACTTATCCGACCATGATTGGAGCTATTAGTGATCAGGAAGAAGTCATTCAACGCCCTTTTACTGTTGGTCATTTTGATCTTATCATTATTGACGAGTCCCACCGCTCTATTTATCAAAAATACAAGACCATTTTTGATTATTTTGATGCTAGAATCGTAGGCTTAACGGCTACACCTCGTCAGGACCTTGATAAAAACACTTATGGATTTTTTAACTTGGAAAATGGTGTTCCTACCTATGCTTATGATCTTGAAAAGGCTGTTGAGGATGGCTACTTGGTATCCTATCATTCGATTGAAACAAAGTTAGAATTACCTACAGATGGGCTTCATTACGATGATCTATCCCAAGAAGATAAAGAATATTTTGATAGCCAATTTGAAGATGATAGTCTAGAAAAAGACATTGATGCTGGAGCTTTTAATTCCTTTATTTTTAATAAAGGTACAGTAGAGATTGTTCTAGATGAACTAATGACGAGAGGGATTCAGACGGCTTCGGGTGATGAGATTGGAAAAACTATCATCTTTGCCAAGAATCATCACCATGCGGAATATATTAGACAGATTTTTAATAAACGATATCCTGAAAAGGGGAGCGACTATGCTCAGGTGATTGATTATAGTATTAAACATTATCAGACCTTGATTGATGATTTTAAAATTAAGGAGAAATATCCTCAAATTGCAATTTCAGTTGACATGCTGGATACAGGTATTGATGTCCCAGAGGTTGTCAATTTAGTCTTTTTCAAGAAAGTTCGCTCAAAAACAAAATTTTGGCAGATGATTGGTCGTGGAACGCGTCTCTGTAAAGATTTGTTTGGACCTGATCAGAATAAGGAAAACTTCTTGGTATTTGATTATGGTGACAACTTTGAATATTTCAAAGCAGATCCGAGAGAAGGAAATGGACGTCATATTGTTCCCTTAACACAGCGTTTGTTTAATATCAAGGTGGACTTGATTCGTGAACTGCAAGACTTTCACTATCAAGAGGATCCATTTGCAAGAGAGTATCGTCAGCAACTCATCTCAGAACTTCATAGTCATGTAGAGGGCTTGAATGAGTTAGACTTTAGAGTTCGTATGGTCGTAGATATGGTTTATACCTATAAGAAATTAGAAAATTGGCAAAATCTTACAACGATTTCATGTGAAAATCTTCATACTCATATATCTCCTCTCATGTTTGATGAAGATAAAGAAAATGAAATGGCGAGACGATTTGATTTATGGATGTTAGAAATTCAAGTAGGACAACTAACCTCTAAGCCATCACGGACTCATATATCTCAAGTTATGAAAACTGCTCAGGCTCTTACTTCTGTTGGCAATATCCCTCAGGTCTTTGTACAGGCTGAAATTATCAGGAAAGTGCAAGAACCTGAATTTTGGGAGGAAGTAAGCTTGTCTGAACTTGAAAAAATACGCCTTTCTCTAAGGGATTTATTGCAATTCTTAGATAAAACGAACCGAAAAGTATATTATGTCAATTTTGAAGATCGAATTCTTTCCACTGTATATGAAACCACTCCTTATTTGCAGGTAAATGATCTTCGATCCTATAACGAAAAAGTTGAGCATTATTTGAAAGCTCATTTGGATGAGGAAGCAATTTCTAAATTGTATCATAACAAGAAGTTGACTCCTCAAGATTTATTAGCATTAGAAACTCTATTATGGAAAAAATTAGGAAGTAAAACTGACTATCAGCAGCACTATGAGAACAAGGCTATTCCTAGATTGGTGCGGGAGATTATTGGTTTGAATAGAGAGGCCACTAATCAAGTGTTTTCTAAGTTCTTGTCAGATGAAAGCCTTAATGCTAAGCAAATTTCTTTTGTGAAATTGATTGTCGATTATGTCGTTGAAAATGGTTATATGGATAAGTCAATGCTGACACAAGAACCGTTTAAATCTTATGGATCCGTACAAGTACTATTTCAACATCAAATACCAGTATTGAGGAATATTGTCCAAACAATTGACTTAATCAATAATCGAGCTGAAGAAGTAGCTTGAATATAGAAAGAGAACTACCATGCAAACGCAAGAAGAAATGAATGTTCTGGTACCCGAAAAATTAGCAGAAATTGAGCGTGATTTCGATGTCACAGTTTTGTGGGCTATTGAGTCTGGTAGTCGTGCTTGGGGCTTTGAGTCTCCCGATAGTGATTTTGATGTGCGTTTCGTATACAAGCACAAGCAAGATTTTTATCTAAGCTTGAACGATCATCGAGATGTCATCGAACTACCAATTGACGATACTTGGGATGTGAGTGGCTGGGATTTGGACAAGGCTTTAAAGTTGCTTTATAAGTCAAATCCAACCCTCTTTGAGTGGTTACAGTCGCCAATCGTTTACCAGCAAGACGAAGGCTTTATTGACCGTATCCGTCCGCTTGTTAGTCAGTATTTTTCTGAGAAAAAGATGCTCCACCATTACTTGAATACTGCTAGAACTCAAATGAATAAGTATCTTTCAGGAGACAAGGTCAAACCTAAAAAATATTTCTATGCGCTGCGTCCTATTTTGGCTTGTCGCTGGATTGAAAAATATCATTCTGTTCCACCGATTTTGTTTGATGATTTGGTCAAAGAATTACTTCCTTCTCAAATGCAGGAGCATGTATCAAGGTTACTTGACATTAAGATAAACGGTCCCGAAAGTATGGAAATTGATCCGATAATGCCAATCCAGTACTACATCATCAAAAACATCAAAGAGCTGGATGCATACGTTCAAAGTGTTACCGAGGTGAAGAAAGACTGGAAAGCTCTAAATCAATTTTTTCTTGAAGAATTAGGGCATGACTGAGGTTGTTTATGGGTAAATGGACATGTAAATGCGGGCAAGCGATGAACGACCATAGGTCGCCCGATTCAAATGCTTATTCAGTATACTCGGATGAGTTGTTAGTAGAAATCATGAATAAAAAAGATGGTAATGATTCAATTTCTTATGAAGACATTTCAGAGGCGTCATTTTATATGTGGAAGTGTCCTAAATGCGGTAGTTTCATGGTTTTTGGCGAAGACGGAGATGGAGATCGCTTTACTTTTTATGAACGCCAAGAAGTTGAAAAGGTCGAGCCTCTCTTTGATCCGGATCAAGAATTAAATCTCGTTGTTGTTGAGTTTCAGGAGGGAGCAAATGGCTATACTTATATCTGCGATGACCCAAATATCCATATTGGGCATGCTGTTATTGTCCCAGTAGGAAAGGAAAATACTGAAAAAACTGCATTAGTTGTGCAGAAGTATCATGCCCTACCAAAGGATATTACTTTTCCTGTTCAAAAGTTAAAACGTGTCATTCGTAGGTATTCATATTTCGATCCAATCACTTCGAAAAACGTTTGTAGAAATTTAATTAATCTTGGAAGAATTTTTGATGCTTGCTCTAAAAACTCTAAACCTGTGCCTAAGCAAACATATTACGTTATCAAAACTCCCTTAGGCTATTTCTGGTTAGAATTAATGGGAGTCCCTATTCCAATGAAAATCACACAGATTCAAGTCAGCGATAAAAAGTACCAAGTAGCCAGCGCCCTTTATATAAAGCCTTTAGAGATTAACTGTAGAAGATTCTATGAACTGGAGTTGTGTGCTGATTTTGATATTGATGCCTCGAGATGGATCGATGTTCTCTCGGATGAAAACGTTTGGGGCAATAGCTGGGAACTAAATGGCCTTCAATTTGGTATTACTGCTGGGGAGTCTCCAGAATTTGAAGACGAAGTTGTTGCAAGAAAATATAGTCGTATTCCACTTTATTATGACTGGCACCCTGAATTTGAAGATTATTATGGATTTAGCTTAGCTTGGAAAAAATACGAGTCTGATAGCGATTTGTCAATAGATTTTTATACAACATGAGAAAGTTATAAAACATCAAAAATGACATCTTACTATAGACTATTTAATAAAAAACGAACAGGCTCTTTTTCTGTCATTCAGAAGAGAACTTGTTCGTTTTGTTTTTTATGGATTTAGTTTGCTTTTTAAAACACGCGATACACATAGGGATTTTCTGGTTTATCGACTTTGGTAAAGCTATCGATTTCCAATGTTGGGAGGTTTTGTTTGAGTTCTTTATGGTAGTGATTGACCAGTTTTCCTTTAGCCGTAATCCAGGTGTTGTTTTCATATTG